>JAYUOW010000229.1:0-3713 GCA_043760555.1 Betaproteobacteria bacterium | reverse complement strand
TTGAAATTTCCGCTTTTCCCTTACTCTGAATATCCACTTTATCAAAACGGCATTTTCTAAATTCAACATTGTCCAAGCCAGTTACGACGTGGGAAATCAAGTGGGCGATATTGCCCGTAAGCTTTATGACCCAGCCGCTACCGGTACGTTTATTGATATTAAAGTAGACGGAATGGAAACAGCATTTGCTAAAAGCCAAGCGTTATTAAAATTTGCGCAGCCAATTTTTGAAGCAGGTTTTTCGGCCGACGGCGCATTGGCGTTTTCGGACGTATTGTTGCCCGCAAGGAATGATGATGCAATTAGCTGGCGCATGATTGAAGTTAAGTCCTCAACCAGCGTAAAAGACTACCATCGCGATGATGTTGCCGTGCAAGCTTTTATCGCTAAAGCTGCGCAACTCAATCTATCAGCAATTGCCCTAGCCCATATTGATAGTGCTTGGATTTACCCGGGCGATAACAACTACAGCGGCCTATTGGTTGAAGTTGATTTAACTGAAGAGGCTTTTGCGAGAGGCGCTGAAGTAAAAGATTGGATTGCGCAAGCGCAGGCCATTGCGCTTAAGCGCGCAGAACCAAAAATAACCACCGGTGAGCATTGCAATAAGCCCTACGCCTGTGGCTTTTCAAACCATTGTCAAAGCCAAGAACCCACCACGCAATACCCCATCTCATGGCTGCCGGGCGCAAAAACAAAAGCGCTTAAAACGTATATCGGCACAACGCCCAGTGCAGGTTTATGCGACGTACCTGATACGCTGCTCAACGAAAAACAACAGCGCGTAAAAGCCGCCACGTTAAGCCAAAAATTGTATTTTGATAAAGCCAACGCCAAGCGCGCATTGGCCGCGCACAAGCTACCCGCCTACTTTATAGATTTTGAAACCATACAGTTTGCCGTACCCATTTGGAAGGGCACAAGACCCTATCAGCAAATACCTTTCCAATTTAGTGTGCATCAGCTATCTCGCACCGGCGAGATTACCCATCGGCCGTTCCTTGATTTATCGGGTGACGATCCGTCGCTTGCGTTTGCGCAAGCGCTCATAGCCGCTTGCGATGCCGCGGCCGCCCACCCAATATTTGTGTATAACGCCCCGTTTGAAAAATCGCGCATTAGCGACTTAGCTATTCGCTACTCGCATCTTGCAAAGCCTTTAGCAGCCATCAATGCCCGTGTGGTTGATTTACTCCCCATTGCGCGCGACTATTATTATCATCCAAGCCAGCAAGGCAGCTGGAGCATTAAAGCCGTGTTGCCCGCCGTGTGCCCTGACTTAACCTACGAAAATCTTGAAGGCGTGAAAGACGGCGGCATGGCTATGCAAGCTTATCTTGAGGCTATCACCCCGCAAACATTACCAAGCAAAAAAGCGGAAATAGAAAAACAATTACTAGCCTACTGTGCCCTAGATACCTACGCCATGATTCGCCTTTGGTCCGTATTTTCTGGCAATACGTTTAAAGAATAATAAGGATTACGCGATGGCAAAACGCCCCGAAACATTAGAAACCGTATTGCTGGCCATCGAGCTTTTGCGGCGCATACCCCGAGGGCGCAAAATCACCGCCAGCCAATTGCATGCCCAACTTAAAGACGCGGGTATTGACCGTGAACTACGCACGATTCAACGCCAACTTGAAATGCTGGCCGAACACTTTGAAATTGAACGCGATGACCGCAATAAGCCCTATGGCTACAGCTGGCTGGCACAATCCAAAGGCCTAGCACTGCCCAATTTAACGCCGCATGATTCATTGCTATTAGGCTTAGCCGAAGCGCATTTAAAAAATATTTTGCCCACAAGATTGATGAAATCAATGGATGGCTTTTTTACCCAGGCCCGCCGCAATTTAGCGCCAGAAAGTAGCGCCAAATTAGAGCGTGAATGGCAAAGCAAAGTGCGCGTGGTGGCCACCAGTCAGCCACTTCTACCCCCAACCATTGCCGTCGGTGTGTTTGAAACAGTCAGTGAAGCGCTTTACAGCAACCACTGGCTCCACCTTGACTACCGCAACGCCCAAGGCAAGCGCACCAAGGCCGATGTAATGCCGCTAGGCTTGGCGCAACAAGGCCCGCGCCTATATTTGGTTGGCCGCTACGAAGGCTATGACAACGAGCGCAGCTTAGCCATGCATCGCATTGTGACCGCTGAAATGTCCACCACTACCTTTGACCGGCCAAAAGAATTTAACCTAAAAAAATACGACGACGATGGCCGGTTTAGCTTTGGCGATGGCAAGAAAATTAAGCTTACCTTTGTGATTGATGCTGGCACTGGTATGCATTTGCTGGAGTCGCCGTTGTCGGTGGATCAGCAGGTAGAAACGTTGAAAGATGGCGCATTAGAAATAACGGCGACGGTGGTGGATAGCATTATGTTGGAGCGGTGGTTGCTTAGTTTTGGGGATGCGATTTCCGGGGTGCGGCGGGAGGAGTGTGCCGAAAACAGCGTTAAAGTTAGTTAAGAAGACACTAGGTAAAAAAGTGCAAACGCTAAATAGGCATTACCCACTTCTCGAAATTCTAATTTGATGCGTGAGGGCCTAACTGTTTGTGCTTTGGCGCGCTGACTTCTGCTGCTTTATGTGCACCAAATAAGCAAAGCATTCAATAATGCTCAACTCAAAATTTCTTTGAGTTTCGATTGCAGAATAGCTTTTCTTGCCTCCATAAACGCGTCGAAGTCTTCGAGTTTCAGGCTAATCTGTGGGATCATTTGGCGTTTGAGAAACACATCGCGATCCATAGATGATGACGCTGAATCAACCCATGTTAATAAATCTTTGTCCTGTTTAGATTTGTTTTCATTAGCGTCTAGCATTTGAAGATTCAGAATAGAGTTATAGCGCTGCCAGTCGCGCTTTTTGTTCGTTGCGTTCGGTAAGGACTTAAAACTATTCGCCGGATGGATATGGTCTTTATGAAAGTCATTATTTGTGTAACTAAGATTTGGATAAAGCAAAGCCAATATCGAAAAAGCATATGGATCGTCTTTTTGAGTTAGTAAAATGGCGTCGATAAACTCATCAGTAATACCCAAATCTTTCGTCAATTCCGAAGAAATTGCATCGGATGGAAAAGCTTGAATATCGCTTTTTAGCGTCATCTTAGATATGTCGCTCGTAAAGGCCTTGCGTATTTGACTAAGCACGCCGTCGGATGCGCCACCGAAGATTCGCTTTATCAAAACAACATGCAGCCATTTCTTAATATTAGATCTGTCTTCCTTATGCTTTACAGCCTTATGGACGTCGCCGCTTAATTCTCTGTGATATATGTAGTAAATGATAGGGATCAATGCGTTCTTTGATGTCAAGGTTGACTCTATAAATCCAAACGTTACAACTAGCTCAAACGCGGACACTATCGCGTCTCTGATCTTGTCCCATTTGTTTTCGAAATCGACTGCATTCAATTGTGAGAAGTTGGTGACCTTGAATTTAATGTCTTTGCTATGCAGATACAAAAAAGTTTTCAAGATAAAATCCTTGGGAATTGAAAAACCTTTATCTCGAATTTGGTCGACTAGTGCATGGATTTCTTTTCTAGCGTCCTTCACCGTCCAGTTTGCGACTGCAATTGACATGATCAAATCGGAAAAATTTAACGCTTCCCCACCGCTGTTGATCCGTATGAAGACGTTCAATGCTTTATCAATACTTTGTTCTGTTTCGAGGAAAAAATTAATAACTGGTTTTGAGTGGATT
>JAYUOW010000228.1:0-3737 GCA_043760555.1 Betaproteobacteria bacterium | reverse complement strand
TGAAAAAAAACCTAGCCGCCGGTATTTTGATGTTGTCCGGCTGGCAGCCCGGTACCGCCCTACTCGACCCCATGTGCGGCAGCGGCACATTTTTAGTTGAAGCCGCCCAAATGTCGTTAAACATGGCACCCGGATTAGACCGCCTCTTCGCGTTTGAAAAGCTCCACAGCTACGACAATAAAGCGTGGCAAACCTGCTGGGAAGCCGCTAAAAACAAGGTTCTCCAGCCTGAGCCATTGCCATTATTTGGCTCTGATTTATACGGCTATGCGCTAGCGGACGCCGAACGCAATTTGAGTGAAAACGGCCTAGAAGACTGCGTGGCACTAAAGCAAGCCAACGTACTAGAAGTGTCCGCCCCTGCTGATGAAGGCGTTTTCATTACTAACCCGCCCTACGGCATTCGCATTGGCGACAGCAGTGATTTAAACGAGCTGTACCCAAAACTGGGTGACGTGCTAAAGCAAAAGTTTTCTGGCTGGAATGCCTATATTTTTACCGCCGACGCCATGTTGCCAAAGCTAATGCGCTTAAGCGTTGGCCGCAAAACGCCGTTGTTTAACGGCAAGTTGGAATGTCGACTGTATGAATATAAATTGATTGCGGGGAGCAATCGGAAGGCGGAAGTGGTTGGCTAACCAATCAATCGTGCACCACCAACCGTTCCCGATTTCTAAATAAAAACTCCGGCGCAATGCCGCATAAATTGCGGAAGCTGCGCGATAGGTGCGCTGAGTCGGAGAAGCCCGCCGATATTGCCGCTGCAGTCAGTGACTCACCCTTCATCGCGAACTCCAAAGCGCGCCGCAACTTCGCCCACAGCACATAGCGGCGCACTGGCACGCCCACCACATCTTTAAACACATGGGCAAAACGCGATGGCGATAGGTGCACCAGTTGCGCCAAGGCATCAATACTCGAATAATCCTGCGGTGCGGCGCGAATGGTGGCCAGCGCCAAATCAATCCGCGCGTCCATTGCCGGCAATTGCGGCGGGCGCAAATTAGGCACATCGAAAATACGCGCCATCAAGGCTTCAGCCTCATGCAAACGCGCCGTGCCGCTGAACAAAATAGCTAAGCTTTCACGGTCTTCAAACTTACACGGAAAATGCCGCACTTGATTTTCAAAGCGGCTAGCAATATGGCGGTACGCCGCACTTTCAGGCTGCCAAAACAACGCCGCCACCGGAGAATCCTTCGCTAGCGTCGCGTGAAGGGTGTCAGAAGGCACGAACACCACTTGGTTCTCAATAATGGTGCCATCTTCTAATTGAAGCCGAATTAAGCCGTCTGGCGCTGCATACCACACGGCCGAATGCAGCCGATGCATGCTGGTATCAATGCTGGGGCCTACGTACAGCAGCCGGTCGTCCCACGGATATAAATGTATTTGCGTTTGCATGATCTCAAGAGAATGCGGTAAGTCAGCGGCGGGTGCGCCACTTCACTATATAGCCAGTTTATACAACAGCATAGCCAGTTTATTCAACAACACGGCAAGTTTATGCAAGAAAACAGCTCAATCCGTACCCATACTGCATTTGTGAGCCAAATGGTTCACTACTTAGAAAAGGAAGTCGAATATGAATACGCAAAACAACGTCAACCGCATTATTGCGCGCAACCAGTTGCACCTTGAACTGCACCCAGAATTTAGCATGACTGATGCCTTAACGGATATCAAGCCAAAGACGCTTAATTTATTGAAGCGCCACGCGCTCGCTATTACCTTGATGCTAATTGTAGTCGGCGTAGGGGCCGTGATGCTGAACGCTTTTGGCACCAGCACCGGCAATACCGGCAGCGCAATTAGTGTCATTCCAGCGGTGTTGCTGGGCTAGATTGTCGCTTAAGATGCCTTGGAGATGCCTTGAAGATGCCCTATTATACGGCGTCTCCAGCATATTAGTGAGATTAAAAATCTATACTAAGACCACATCAGCGCCGTGAATTTTTTCTAGCTGAAATTCTTTTTCATTTGCGCTAAAGCCGATACTTTCATAAATCGCAGCGGCCACGTATTCTGGGTCGGCCACCATCACTAAAGTTTTAACTTGCGTGAGCGCTTGCGAGGCAACGGTAAACACCAACGTGCCGCACAAACCTTGACGCCGATACGCTGGGTGCGTCGCCACCCATTGAAATCGCCCCACGCCATCGCAGATAAATAATCCTAGGCTGGCGACAAGTCTTTGACCGAGGTACGCACCCCAAAAATTACCGTGCCCAGCCGCCACCATGCGCGCAAACTCCGCACCTTTGCGTTCAACGAACTCACGATAATCTGCGCCCTCCCGCTCGGATTCAGGCTGTGCCGCGTTGATTGCCTCTTCAAGCGTTACCCATTCACGCCAATCGGTCAGCGGGGCAATCACGCAATCAGCGTTCATTTTTGGCGGCGCATGCACCGCCGTCGCGGTCATCACAATGCTGGACGTAAATTCAAAACCTGCTGCGATAAAGGCATCTGTATCACCCCAATTTTTCGAATCGTCCCAACCCAACGCAACGTATTTCGCGCTGGGAAAATGGTGCGTGAACACAGCTTGCCACGACGCGACATCATTGCCAGTTGGTGCCCGTTTAAAAAGCAAAAAATTGCCCCATCGAAAGGCGGGATTTTGCGGCGCGCGGATGACAAAGTAATCATCGTATTCGAGCACTTCACCTTCGAAACGGCGGAGGAAGACGTCTGTTTTGTAGCCGAGGGAATGGATCATTTATGGGTTCAATCGCTTTGCTAGTGGGCATCGGGATTTATAATAACTTTAATTGCTGCTTTGGCATAGCTTGTCAAGTTGCTCGAACGGCACCCGGCGCGCAGTCACCCGCTTTCCTCAACACTAGGCACCAAATGGACAACGAACAACGCTTTAAAGTTTGGGAAATTCTGTCCTACGCATGGACGGAAATCGGTGTCACCGACGATGAGTGCGTGAGTGATGTGCAAAAAGCGGGGCTCACACCAAATGATCTAAAAGCAATTGATGAAATAATTTTTAGGAATCTCGCATTTTCATTCGCGCCCCTTTCTTTTCTGCTGCTACCGATGTGCTTGTGGATGGCCATGCCCGATTGGGGCTTTGATGAAGAATGGCTGCGCAAGAAGATGAACCAATGGAATGCCAGATGGACTATATTAAATTTCATCAATCCGTTTGTTTTGCTGGGCTACCCTAGCGCACTACTCATTGTGATGCCCATGCGATCAAGACTAAGAAAAGCAATACTCACGCCGGAGAAAATGTTGGAGCCTGGTAACGCTGCTTTGCTGTGGCGCAGGTGGACTGAACGACCGCTTTTTGTTTTAGTCGTTGGCGTCATAGTTAGTGCCGTGCTCGCTGGGTTGTGGTCAAAGTTTTAAAGGGTCAGCGTCAAGCGCGGAAGGTAAACGCGACCTCATGCGCCGTTTCGCAACCACCGATGTTGGGCTAAACTTCAGCCCAACCTACGTGCTTCAATAGGCTGAAGATGCCCTTTCTATGAGCACAGTGGTTTTTAGTAAAGCTTCCTAGATGGTTACGATAGCGGGCACTACTCTCCCGTACCGTTCCGCCAAGTTAATCGGAAAAGTCGGGAGGTTTCGTGGGCAATTGTTTGAGCGGGCGCTGAAGTTCTAAGCAAAAATTGAATGATCCTCGCCCGTGAGTTTTGCCCGCGCCCGACTTTTCCAATTAACTTGGGGACGCACGAGCCGCTTTTGTTTTTGGCGAGACGCGCGGGACGGCGGGTGTG
>JAYUOW010000227.1:0-10833 GCA_043760555.1 Betaproteobacteria bacterium | reverse complement strand
CGTCACCCATGCTACGCGCCAGCTGCAAATACAGCGGCGAGCTATCGCGCGGGTCAGGTTTAAAATCAAGCACCGCAGCTTTGCTCATTTCTGCTGATTCTTCATGCAAAAATTCAGTGGTGGCCAATTCGGGGTTTTTTGCACTTGCTAGGTTTGCAATGGGCTTTTTAGCGGCGACTTTTGGTTTAGGTTTTGACAACAGGCTGGCGACACGCATTATTATTTTTCCTCCAAAAATTGGGGTAGACGGAGCAGGTGCAATGCGCCCGTGGCGGCGTCCGCTGCCGGTGCCACGCAACGGCCGCGAAACGGCGGATCAAAATAGGGTTTTAAGCGCTCACCAATGCTGCCGCAAATAGCGATAGGTAAACTTGCTGTTTTATCGAGCGCGTTACCAAGCAACTGGAGCTCTTGTGCGCCACGCTGCAATAGGCTGATGGCAACGGCGTCATCGTCGTTTTGTGCCGCATCAAACACCAAGGGCGCTAATTGCGCATAGGCAAATTGTTTGCTGTCGATACACCATTGCTGAAACGCGGCACGGGTGTCGCCGCAACGCTGCATGACTTTTGAGGCAAGTGGCGTGACGGGTAGGCGGCCATCTAACACGCACTGCGTGTGGCGAGCGGCATAAAACCCTAACCAAGCCCCGCTACCCTCGTCGCCGCTCGGAAAACCCCATCCGCTGGCCTCAACGCGCGCGCCTGAAGCACTCCACGCTTCGCCCACAGCGCCAGTGCCTGCGGCCACCATCACGCCCGGCTTGCCGTCGTGTGCGCCGAGCAAAGCAACGAACCCATCGGTTTCTACTTTAAGCTGCGCTAAACCAATATTTTGTTTAATAAACGTATCGCGCCACGGCGTGTGATTTACGCCAGAAAGCCCCGCTGCGAGGGCGCATTGCGCCATTTTAGGGGGGGGCAAATTCGCGCTAAAAAATGCGGCTTCAATAGCGGCTTGAATCTGCGCCCATGCGGCTTCAATGCCCTGCCCCAATGCCGATGGACCTGCACTGCCACGGCCGATAACGCCGCCGCCAGCGCGTGCAACTACCGCCACCGTGCTGGTGCCGCCACCATCTATGCCAATTTCAAAATCCACCATTTTTTAAGCTTAATTCGTCGATATTTAAGAATAAACTGATTATAGAACCAATTAAATACCAACTGCGAACCAGAGATGTAATAATTATTTAGCGTAAAACGCAATTTTGTTTATAATCAACTACTTAATACATTCCACTAGTTTACTTATTTTGCAATGCATGTAGTCCAGTTAGAGGGTAAATCGCGATAACTGCTCGCAAAGTGGCGCAGGTTGCGATTGTTGAATACACTCGTGGCTAGGCAGATAAAGTACATGTTGCGCTGCACCATGACGTCTTGCGGCATCAAAAGCATTTATGTTTTAGCACTACTTTATTGAATATTTTTAACTTTACCGGGGGTTTGTATGACCGTAAAAACATTCGCAATTTCTTCACTATTGGGCATGGCTGTTTCAGGTGCTTTGGTTTCTACGATAGCCACGGACGCCAACGCAAAAAACTTCCGTTGGGCGGCTACCGGTGATGCATCAACCCAAGACCCGCACGGGCAAGATGAAGGCTTCACTAAGTCGATCAATGCGCTGGTTTACGAGCGCCTAATTCAGCCAGGCAAAGACATGATGCCCGTGCCGTGGTTAGCAACATCGTGGAAAGTAATTAACCCAACTACGCGCGAACTCACCTTGCGCAAAGACGTAAAATTTCATGATGGCACGCCATTTACGGCAGACGATGTGGTGTTTTCGTTTGAGCGTGCGGGTAAATCAAAGCAGTATAAAACCTACACCGTACCTGCAGGCGTGGCTAAAAAAATCAACGATTTCACGGTGCAATTTACCGCTGAAAAAGCCAACCCGATTCAGCTAAATTCAATCGGCGAGGTGCCGATTATGAGCAAGGCGTGGGCCACCAAAAACAACTCAGTGAACCCGCAAGATTTCACCACCAAAGAAGTCACCTTCGCTTCGCAGAATGCGATGGGCACGGGGCCTTTTAAGCTCGTATCTTACGAGCTTGGCGTTAAAACCAAACACGCGGTAAACCCCGATTGGTGGGGCATTAAAGCCAAGGTGTCGGAAAGCAATATCACCGCAATTGAGTACCGCCCCATCACCGCCTCAGTCACACGAATGGCCGCGCTAAAAGCGAATGAGCTCGATTTTGTGTTGGATGCGCCAGTGCAAGACATTGCCGCATTGCGTCAAGATGGCGATTTAAAAGTGTGGGAAGGCGATGAGACGCGCATCATCATGATCGCGCTTGATCAAGCGCGCGACGAGCTTTTGTTTTCCACCGTGAAAGGCAAAAACCCGTTTAAAGACAAACGCGTGCGTCAAGCCTTGTATCAAAGTATCGACATCGAAACCATGAAGCGCGCCGTAATGCGCGGCTTAGCGACGCCTACCGCCATTGCACTGCCCAACCCAAAAGGCGAAGGCATTCCGGCGGCACTTGAAAAACGCTTAGCCTACGATGTGCCAGCAGCCAAAAAACTAATGGCCGACGCGGGCTACGGCGCAGGCTTTGGTTTTACATTGCATTGCCCAAATGATCGTTACGTAAATGACGAAAAAATCTGCGTAGCACTTGCTGGCATGTGGGCCAAAATTGGTTTGGACGTAAAGGTAGATGCCATGCCAAAAGTCAGCTATTTTGCACGCACGCCGAAGAAAGAATTTAGCGCTTGCATGCAAGGCTGGGGCGACAACAATCGCGACGCGATGTTTACCCTAAAACCAGTGTTACGCAGCCTGAACGACAAAGGCGCTGGCGATACTAACTATGGAAATTTCAAAAACGCAGAACTCGATGCATTGATCGACAAAGCCGAGGTAGAGATGGATCCAGCGGCTCGTCAAACGATGATTAACAAGGCCGTGGAATTGGTACAAAAAGAGGTGCTAATTTTGCCGCTGCATCGCCAAGTAGTGCCATGGGTAACGCGTAAAAACATTACCTTGGTACATCGCACCGATAATAAATTTACCCCGCTTTGGACTACCGTTAAGTAGCACATTGATGCCTGAAGATGCCCTACTTTCGGGCGTTTTCAGGCACTATCGGCAGTAGAAAATAATCAAAATCAGTCGCTCAGCGACGCGTACAGCCGGTCAAGGCTAGGAGAATAATAATGACGCTAACCTATATATGGGTAGGCTTTTTTGTGGTCGGTATTTTGGCCGCGCTGGCGCAATACCTTTTCGGCGGTAACTTCAGCGACATTACGGTATTCAAAAAAATTGTTGACGGCACGTTTGAATCAGCGAAGGTGGCGGTAATGGATATCGCATTACCGTTGGCTGGCGTGATGACCTTTTGGTTGGGCATTTTGGCAGTGGGCGAGAAAGCCGGCATCATCAATTGGTTATCCAAAATTATCGCGCCATTTTTCTCGCGCATTTTCCCAGCTGTACCTAAAGAACATCCCGCCAACGGCCATATGGTGATGAATTTTTCAGCCAATTTTTTGGGGCTCGACAATGCGGCCACACCCTTTGGTTTAAAGGCCATGGACAGCCTGCAATCACTAAACCCCGATAAAGATGAAGCTACCGATGCGCAGATTATGTTTTTGGTATTGCAAACATCGGGCTTAACGTTAATTCCGTTATCGATCATGGCGCAACGCGCAGTGCTTGGTGCCAAAGACGCATCCGATATATTTTTGCCGACCTTAATTGCAACCTATATCGCAACCTTGGTGGCTATTGTATCTGTGGCGTTGCGGCAGAAAATTAAGCTATTTGATCGCGTGCTGGTTGGTTGGTTGGGCGGCATTACCGCAGCGCTTGGCGTGATGATTTATGCGTTTACTAATCACCTATCGGCCGCGCAAATTCAATTGGTTTCGCAGCTCACCGCCTACGTCACGTTGCTGTCCATTATTACGATATTTTTACTGGGCGCATTGCGTAAAAAAGTAAATGTGTTTGAAACCTTTATTGAAGGTGCCAAAGGCGGCATACAAACCTCCATTACGATTATTCCTTATTTAGTGGGCATGTTGGTTGCCATTAGCGTGCTGCGCAACTCAGGTGTGTTGGGATTTATCGTCAGCGGTTTTACGTGGTTTTTTACCGTGATTGGTATCAACACCGACTTCACGCCAGCCCTTCCCACCGCCTTGATGAAACCCGTGAGCGGCTCTGGCGCACGCGCGATGATGCTCGACGCCATGCGCACTTACGGCGTTGATTCTTTTGTAGGCCGACTCTCCTGCATCTTTCAAGGTGCCACCGACACCACGTTTTACATCATCGCGCTCTATTTTGGCGCCGTGGGCATCAAGCGCACGCGCTATGCGATTGGCTATGGCTTGCTGGCTGATTTAGCAGGTGTAATTGCAGCCATTTGGGTTGCCTATTTGTTCTTTCACTAACCCTTAGAGTCGGATATGAACGCCTCCAACAACACCTTATCGCCAGCGCTGTTGTTTGGCTTCGTTATTGCCTATTTTCTGATTTTGCTCGTTGTAGCATGGGCGACATCGCGCAAAGCCAACAATGAAAGCTTCTTCATCGGCAACCGCAACAGCAACTGGATGTTGGTGGCCTTCGGCATGGTGGGCACGTCGCTTAGCGGCGTCACGTTCATCAGCGTACCGGGCGCGGTGGGCATCACATCGTTTACGTATTTTCAAATTATCCTCGGGCATTTAATCGGCTATTTTGTGATCGCTTTCGTGTTGCTGCCGCTTTACTATCGCTTAAATTTAACCTCAATTTATGACTACCTAGATGGCCGACTGGGGCGGCGCTCCTACCAATCTGGCGCATCGTTTTTTATTCTCTCGCGCACCTTGGGTGCTACTGCTCGCTTGTATTTAGTTGTCAAAATTTTGCAAGATACCATACTCGATAATTTGCATGTTCCGTTTTGGGCGACCACCTTAATTATCATCGGCATGATACTGGCCTACACTTACAAGGGCGGCGTTAAAACTATCGTCTGGACGGATACATTACAAACCACGTGTATGTTATTTGGCTTAGTTGTTTGCATTTGGTTTTTGATGGATAAGCTGGGCTTAAATTTAAGCCAAAGCCTTACCCAGCTTGATTCTCGTGGGCTATCAACAGTTTTTGCAACGGATATAAACAGCAAACAGTTTTGGCTAAAACAAATTATTGCAGGCGCGTTTATCGCCATCGCGATGACAGGCCTAGACCAAGAAATGATGCAAAAAAACATCTCGGTAAAAACCCTAGCCGATGCGCAAAAAAACATGATTGTGTTGAGCTTCATCATGCTCGGCACGGTCTTATTGTTTCTATTTTTAGGCGGCATGTTGCAGCTTTTTGCGGCCAGCAACGCCATTAGCGCCACGGGCGATAAACTCTTCCCGGCAGTGGTAATGGGGCACCTACCGGCAATGGTGCAGGTCATTTTTATCATCGCCTTAATTTCTGCATTGTTCCCTAGCGCAGATGGTGCAATTACGGCGCTGACCGCCTCTTTTTGCATCGATATTTTAGGCATCAAACGCCGCCCAGAATTGAGCGACGCGCAACAAACCGTTATTCGTCAGCGCGTACATTTGGGCTTCGCAGCATTGTTTCTCTTGCTGGTTTTAGGGTTTAAAGCAGCAGACAATCCCAGTATGATTGGTTTAATTCTAAAACTGGCCGCGTTTACCTATGGCCCGTTACTTGGCCTATTTGCGTTTGGCATGCTCACCAAGCGTGCGGTAGCTGACCAATACGTACCGTGGGTTGTCATTGCGGCGCCCATCATTTGCTATGTGATTGATGCGAATCAAAGCGCTATTTTTGGGGCGTATCAAATTGGCTTAGAGCTGCTACTGATTAACGGCGCGATTACGTTTGGTGGGCTGTGGCTGATTTCAAACCAGCCCAATAAAGTGGCTGTAGAAGTCCTAAAATAGGGTATCTACAGACTACTAGCTCATTTCATGACGATTACTCGACGCGCTAAAATGGCGGCCACACGGTCTCTAAAAAAACCGTTTTCGATATATCGATACAAGTTTTTACCCGGACAGGCGGTGCTGGCGTAATCTTTATGACTGGCGATTTTCTCAATTGGGATACTGTGCTTGATAGCTACCCACGCCATCATTTGGGCGATGGCTTCGAGTTGCGTGTCGCTAGGCTCAATATTTTCGTAATTGCCCACCACTTCAATTAAAGCGTGGCCTGCGGGGTTGTACGCCGTGTTGGTGTCGCCGGGGATATTGATGTCGCGCCCAGCGTACATTTTGCCGCCTAAATCAATCACGTAATGGTACGGAGAATCTACCCAGCCCCGCACGCCACGCGACCAGGTTTGCAGGTTGCGCAAATAGGCTTGCACATCTTTGCCCGGCGCGAAGGTTTCGCCCTGGTGGTGCAGCGTTATGTGGCTGATGCGGTGTGATTTAAGCGGCTTTTCAGGCGTTGCAACGGCTGGGGTGCCACCCCACATCGCAACTGGCATTATTTTGGCTTCAAACGCGGCTGCATCGAAGCGCGTGGTAGCGCAGGCCGACAAGCCGATGGCGCAAACCAGTGTCATGCACAATTTAATCGCCGCTTGCATGGCGTTAAACCTCGGTGCCGGTGCGGGTTAAATAAAACCACTCGTTGCCCGGCAGCGCACCGGTATCTGGAAATAAAATGCAGCCCGCAAATTCAGCCCATAGTTTAGTGCCGTCCGCCCGCGTACCTATTACATCACCTGGTTTTAATACATCAAAGCTTGCCCATGGACGGCTAAAGGTGTCGTCCGCATGATGTTTGTCGATGACATCAAACATGTGCAGCACCTCATATTGCGTTACTTCAACCGGCGGCGCATCACCGGTAATTTGCAGGTATGCCAGTGCATTGCGGATGGCGCGATAGCCAACCTCTGGCGACAGCGGATCATCGTGCTGACCGCATTCCAAAGTGATGGCGAAGCCACCTGTGGAACGCATATATTCTGTGGTGCCCACACCATAGCGCGGGTCAGTATCCAATCCATCTAACGGCTTATTGTTTGCTGCAGCATAAGCAATACGGCGTTCTACACCAACGGCATAGGTGTTTAACCAGCCATCGACAAAACGATTGATGCCTAGGCGTTTTGCCAACGCGCGCTCTTGTGCAGCGCAGGCAAAAGGCTGCAAGGTGCCAGTATTGTTCTGCGGGCCTAACATCGCAAAAGCGGTATTTTTAGCGCGGGTGGAATGTAGATCAAGCACGCCATCGTGTTGCGCAAATAAGGGACAAAGCCAATTGGCGACGTGATCTTCGAACTGTTTCGGACTTTTAGTCGGCGTTAAATTACGATTTAAATTTCGATCGCCGACGCGTTCTTTTTTGGCATAAGCCTTCGGATTAGTGATGGGCACAAACGTCACTTTACCGCGCAAAATTGGCAGGGCACCGGAATCAATTTCGGCCATCACGCGCAAAATGGCTTGGGTTCCACAGGTTTCGTTGCCATGCACGGCACCGGTGATAATGATACTGACCCCGGCCTCAAGGCCTGCATAAGTGATCGATTTAAAATGATAGTTTTCAGTCATACCGTTACTTTCTTTATTTGGATTCTGCGGCAATAATATCGGCCAACACGTCGCTTAACGCAACGGCACGCAATTTATCGTCTAGGTTCACGACGATTAAATAACCGCGGGCAATACCATCTTTAGTGAAGGCTTGGGCTAGGCTTAACTGATCCGATTTAATGCCCTGCCCTGTCGATTTATCCCATGTTTCAAAGGCCACCAGGCAACCGGCTGACGGCGTGCCGGGGTAGTAGGATGCACCGGTGTAATAGTCGGCATTGATGGTGGTGCCATGGATTAGCATGTCGTCACGCCCAGCACGTCCGGCCAAATAGGCTTCTTTAAACGGCGCGTAATTGCGCCAGCTCAACGGCAAATAACTTTCGTATCGCGCCACCGTCCACTCTTCTCTCGGCTGCGATAGGTCGTGCTCAAAGTCAGCAACGGGGGCTTCAATCGGAATTTGCGATTGCAAATACGGCGTGGGGCCAATCACTTTGCTAGTTGCCGTGCCTGCACCCACGATGGTAAACAAACCCTGCGGCGTGTTGCCGTTGGTGATGGTGCCGGGCAAGTTAGTGAGCGCCAGCGCTAAATGCGGAATGTTAAACAGCTGCCCATCAGCGTTGCGCACAAATTTACCATCTGCCCCGCGCACCACGGCCAAACCCACCTGCGTCCGGTCTTGGCGCTGCAAACTATAAATGACGGGATAGGTGGCTTTTAACGTGGCGCGCAATAAATCTTTGAGCGGCGGACGCTTGGCCAACACTTCTGTGGCATCCGTGTTTAAGCGCAGCCGCAAGGCTTCAATACGCGGCTCAGTTGCCCAATCAATCCCATTACTGTTTAGCGTAGAGCCAATAAATACGCGGGTTTCCACGGTATCTTCAGCCTTTAGCAGCGAGTAAGCGGCAATGGCAAACTGCCGCGGCGTATTGAGCTTAGGTAACAAGTTAGATAATCGCGTCGCCGATTCCAGCGGGTAGTGCGCATAGGCCGCACTGAGCACCGCCCGCTGCGTGTCAGCAGAAACATCGACCATGCTTTGCAGCATGTAATCAAGGGCTGCCAACACCAGCTTTTGACCGCCTTCTTTTTCCGTGTTTAGAAAACCAACGTTCCACAACGCGCCGCTAATGTTTGCACCAGCGCCTGCAAATACGGGCTGCGCGAACACAGCACGCATGGCCGCAATATCGGCTTCACGCTGACTCTGTTCGCCGGCATAAGTCGCTAATGCAGACGAAAAGGTTTGCGGGGTATAGGCAGCAATTTCAGCTGGAGAATGCCGCTTTTCGGGCAATATCGAGCTACAGCCAGCCACCAACAGCAACGCAGAACCTAGTACCAAATTGGCCAAATTACGCATTGCGGAAAACAACGGTAACTGCTTCATCACTTCACCTGCGCTAAAAAGTAAAACAGCAGTGTAGCGCAAGCAGCGCTGCCAGCACATGCGGCCACGCCTAATCGCGCACAATCGCCCAGCGTTCATGGTCACACCACTTACCGCCCAACTTTAAATAGCGCGGACTAAAACCTTCTTGGCTAAATCCACAGCGGCGCGCCAACGCAATAGATGCGATGTTGCTGGGCTGAATATTAGCTTCCAAGCGGTGTAGCTTTAGCTTCTTGAATGCGTGCGCCACGGCCAAATTAAGCCCGATTGTCATCAAGCCACAGCCATTAAATCCAGCAAATGCTTGATAGCCCACGAACGCACTTTGCAGCGGCCCGCGAATGATATTGCTGATGTTTATGCCACCAACAAAATGCTCCGCGCCCGCGTCATCCCGACCGCATACGAGCAAACCACACAAATTAGGTTGTGTGGTTCGCTCAAGATAAGCTGCGAATTTTTCGGGTGTATCGGGGGGTGATGTGTAGGGTTTATGTAACTTACGGCTGGCTTTTACCGATGCGATAAACTGCGCGGTGTCGATGAGTGTGGGCGGGCGTATGTAGATGTGCATAAAGAGGAACAGTTATTTAAGAATATGCCCGATTATG
Source organism: Betaproteobacteria bacterium (assembly GCA_043760555.1). Classification (GTDB taxonomy): domain Bacteria; phylum Pseudomonadota; class Gammaproteobacteria; order Burkholderiales; family Usitatibacteraceae; genus JANMDR01. Next base: position 1,279 of record JAYUOW010000227.1, on the reverse strand, counting down.
CCATCGGAGCTAGCTGCACCGATGCTCGTGAGCACGCGTACTTCGTTGTCGTCAGTGGTTAGAATATGGCGCTGCGTGCCCAACAAATATAGCCGGGTAATTGGCAATGTTCCACTCGTTGCCACTTTTAGAATGTGCGCAACAGCGCCTTCCTGAAGCCACCCACGCGTGCCTAGCACGCGATCTTCATTTTCATCGGTGGTGAACAGATGTACGCTGCTCGCAGGGCGAAAGAGCCGCAACAATGGGATGGTGGAACCATCGGTCGCTGCCGTTACAAACACTCGGCCAATGGCGTTCTCACCGCCCCAGCCCCGCATCTGCAGCACGTTGTATTCGTTTTCATCACTTGTGTACAGGTGCGCGCGAACCGACGGATTGTAGAGTCGGAAAAAATTAGTCGCGGCAGGCTGAACCACGGGCGGCGGCGTGCTGCTGAGCGTCGTACTCGCAAAATTGGCACTACCTGACCCCACCCTCAATACGGTAGTCGTCACCCCACCCGCGAACGCCGCCGAAAGTTGCTGCACACACACCGTTTGCGCATTACTAATAGTGCCAGAGACGCCCGTAAATAGGCCGTTACAGCCTATTGAGTAGAAACCGTTAGTAACCGAAATAGCGATTGGTGCTGTTAATCCTGCGATCGTTGCCGTGTTTGACGTGAGCACTGTATTCACCGCCACACCCGATTGGGCAACGAAACTAATTGCGCTAGGCGTAGCGTCCGGCAACGCCTCCACGCTTATCGTTTGAATCGTCCAAGACCCCGCTGATGGCGGACGCGTTAGGCGCAACACGTTCAAGCCTTCACGCAAGGTATAGGTTGTTGGCAAGGAATCGGTTAGCCCTGACGGCAATGCAGTCATGCCAGCTTGCAACACACCATTCACGCTCACTTGCACTTTGCCATCGCTGGAACCTTGCGCACGAAAACGAATATTAAAGCGACCGGGTTTGCCGGCCCGCAGCAAATATTCGATGAAGCCAGGAAAGCCGAACGGCCCACTTGCATTTGTGATCGCTGCATTTGGCGCTGTGCTGCCGATAAAGCCACCGCTTGCAGCAGGCGTAGATGTGGGCACGGCAATGCCGGCGGTTATCGCGGGTAACGCGCCCAGCGCCTGATCGCCCAAGCACAAATTGCGCGGCGTGTTGGGCACGCTCATGTCTTCAAGTACAGGCCATTGGCCAAATTGCGTGTTGTAGTTTGCGGCACCCAAACTGAACCACAAAAATGACCCCAAGCCCGCTTTGTACCAGTCGTCCAGCGCCTTGT
>JAYUOW010000226.1:0-32900 GCA_043760555.1 Betaproteobacteria bacterium | reverse complement strand
CGCAGGTAACACTAAATGGTACGTGGGCGATAAATGCGCGATGACGGACGGCATGACCTGCACGACAAAGCTTTTTGAAACCAAGGGCGCGACATTTGATGGCGCTACATTCAACAATGGCGTGTTGGCAGTGACACCAGTTGGAGAAGCCACATTTAATTTTGCTAACGAGCAAGCTGCGACAATGCGCTATACCCTGAAAGGCATGGCGGGCTCGATTGATTTGGTGCGGCAGCCGTATTAACTGTCATATAATAGGCTGAAGACGCCCTAACTTAGGGCATCTTCAGCCATCGCGTATTGCGCTGCCGCGAGCGCGTGAATGGCGGTGGTATCAAACAGCGGCACCTTAGCGTCTTGCGCGCTCACCAGCAATGAAATTTCAGTGCAGCCTAAAATAATACATTGCGCACCTTGCATCACCAGCGCTTGCATGATGCGCTGGTACTGCGTGCGGGAGGCGTCGATGACTTTGCCTAGACACAGCTCATCGTAAATAATACGGTGAATAATTTCTCGATCGGCTGGCGCCGGAATAACCACTTCTAGACCGTGTTGCTCGATCAATCTTGCTCGATAAAAATCTTCTTCCATCGTAAAGCGGGTGCCGAGCAAGCCTACTTTGGTGAATCCTGCGGCGCGAATGGCGGCAGCAGTTGGGTCGGCGATGTGTAGCAGCGGGATGGTTACGGCCGCTTGAATTGTAGGTGCAACCTTATGCATGGTGTTGGTGCAGAGTACTAAAAAGTCCGCGCCTGCGCGCTCGAGTGCCTGCGCTGCAGCGGCTAGCTGCGCGCCTGCAGCATGCCAATCGCCCGCATGTTGCAGGCGTTCGATTTCATGAAAATCAACGCTGTATAAAATAATTTTAGCGGAATGCAGGCCGCCTAGTTTAGCTTTTACCGCTTCGTTTATTTGGCGGTAGTAGGGCACGGTGGATTCCCAACTCATGCCGCCGATTAAGCCAATTGTTTTCATTGCATTGGTACTTATTTTTTCTTAAATTCGTCAGGTTTAAGTACAAACTCAAAGCCGGTGGCAGCAACGGCCAAGCGGGCGGCAATCACGCGGGACACGGCCGGCAACACGCTGTAGTGGTCGTGTTCGGCGACGGGTATGCAGTGCAAATTGGGGTTGGTATTGACCTTGCACATTTTTTCTAAATCGGCGCTATTGCCCGATCCGTTCATGCCTTCAATAATGTAGGTAGGTTTGGTGATGCCTTTTAACCAGTGCATGGGGGAGCGCAGCCGTAGCTCTTTAGGGTCGAGATCACGAAATTTTATGGGGATCAATTGGCTGCCATAGCTATCCACTTTAGCCACAGGCCCAAACGCAAACACGCGGGCAAATTTATTGCTGGACTGAGCAACAAGCAACGCCAAGGTGCCACCGGTGCTGTGGCCGCCTAAATAAATTTGGGCGGGATCTACATTTGCTTGCGCACTCAAATACTGCGCGGCGGCAAGTACGTCATCAACTTCACCGTAAAAAAACTCTTTAGCGCCCGTGGTGACATTGCCGGGACTAGCCCCGTTGTTGCCGCCCCGCAACACGGGGAACATCATAACAATGCCCGCTTCGCGAAAGGCGCGGGCGGATTGGTCGTCAGCGTCAGAACCGGGTATCCAAAAATTGCTGAGTGAGTTGGTGTCGCCACCGGTTAGCCAAATAATGGCGGCACGTTTTTCCTGACTTTGGGTGCTTAGGGCGTTAGGGCTGACGAAGGCTGGGAGGTTGTTTTGCCCGCTTTTATAGCTTACGCGCACAAACAAATTAGCGGGTGGCTCCAGCAATGGCGGCCCATCGGTGTCGGTGACGGCTACCTTGGTTTGAAACTTACTCCGCGCATAGGCTAGGCCTTGCGCTTCTTCGGTTTCCTCGTCAATTTTTTGCTTTGACGCCGCGTCGCCATCACGCTTGCGCTCGGCGGCGTACTTGGCCTCCCGCGCAATACCGGCGTCATAGTTGGCTTTATCCACGCAGTCAAAACGCGGATTGATGGTGTAGCCCGCAGATAAGGCTTCTTCACGGGCGGCTGGGGTTTTAAGCTGTGCACCGTGGCAAACGGCTTGGTCGAAGTCGCGCTTTTGGCCGCGATTTTGCAGCAGCATCCACAACGCAAAAAGTGCGCAAGTAACGCCAATTGCTAATCCGATTAGTTTATTTTGCATAGTAATTTTATTATAATAATACCTGAAGATACCCTATTATGGGGCATCTTCAGGCATAGTTTCGGCCGGTTTAACCTACTCTAAAACCAGCACCAAGCGTTTTCCCAAGGCGGCTGCGGCACGGTCTAGTGTTTTTAATGATGGCCAATGCGCGGGGTCTTCCAGCCGCTTGGCGGCTGGCCAAGACGTTTCTAGGGCGCGCGCTAATTCTGAAAGGCTGCGTTCACCCCGCGCCAGACGCAACAACATGGCCGCTTGGGTTTTAGCGTCGGGCGCGATGTTATGTTGGCCTTTTGCACGCGAGCTGGGTTGAGGAATGGCTAGGCCTTCGTCTAACTGCCAAGCAAGCATCGCCGACAGCACTTCGGACGCATTGAAAAGCGCCTCCTCAAGCGACTGACCTTCCGTAAAGGCGTCGGGTAGATCAATAAACTGCACAAAAAAACCGCCTTCTTCTTGCGTCACGATTGTTGCCGGATAACGAATTTCCATTTTTACCTCACGACGAACCAAGTTTGTGTTTCATTTGAGTTTTACGCCTGACTGTTTCTGTAGGGCGCTGAGCAATCCGGCACCTAAATCACGCGAGCCATGCACTGGAACAGGCACGGCACGACCGTCCTTAGTCAAAACATGGTGACTCCCATTTACGCGATTTAGCGTCCAACCAGAGGCTTTGAGTAGGGCGATAACCTGCTTACCGTTCATTGTTTGCTATCCAATGATAAATCAAATAAAGTATATCGGCAACCACATAAAATCACTGCGGCTTCGGCGCTTTATCCATGCCACCAATTACATCGCCCACTTTTATATCATTTTTGCTAAACCATTTTGCGTTCATTTCCAGCGCAAAACGTGCAGGGCCTTTGGCTTGGTGGGAGGTTTCGTTTAGCGCTTCCATTTCGTGAATGCTGACGATCTTACCGGCGTCATCTAGGTAGGCTACAGCCAATGGAATTAGGGTGTTGCGCATCCACATGGCGTGATAGCCAAGCTGGGGGAACACAAATAACATGCCTTCGTTTGGCGGCATATTGGTGCGGTGCATTAGCCCGGTTTGACGGGTTTCATCAGTAGCCGCAACTTGGGCTTTTAGGGTTTGTTTGCCCGCTTTTAGCGTGAGCATGGGCAGACCTTTTTGCGGCTGACCAGCTTCTACGGCGCTGGCTTTTAGTTCCGCTTCTTTTGCAAACGCTGGCTTCAGTGCAATATTTGCGAACGCGATAGCGGACAACATTAGGTAAATTCTAATTTTCGTCATAGCTACTTTCAAGGATTTAAGGTTGAACCTAAACTAACGCGATACCGCACCGATGCGTCTACCACACCGCGCTTTGCTCAGCCGTATTCGCGTCAAGCCAATTTGCGATGGCTTCGCGCATTTGGGGCGAGTCGCCTAGGGCATCGGTGGTGGTGATGGTGAGTGCTGGATATTGAGCCGAAACTGCTGCTAACAACTTAGGAAAATCCTCGCGCAAATGCCCGCCACGGGCCAAAAATAGCGGTGCCACCGTGATGGCTTGATAGCCGTTTACAGCGATTGCCGCCACCGCCGCACTTAAATTGGGCCGCATGAGTTCAAGGTAGGCCAATTCCACCTGCCACGTGGGATGGCGGGCGCGCATGCGGGCGGCAATGTCTTGAAACGGCTCGGCCCAGCGGGCGTCGCGGGCACCGTGGGCGAAGAGGATTAGGGCTTGTGCGGTATCGGCGGCGTTATTGTTTTGCATCATGATTTTCCGGTTGAACCTAGCCCACCTGCGCCACGATCGGTTTGTACAAAATCTTTTACAATATTTAAAGCCACCTGCACCACCGGCACGATGACCAATTGGGCGATACGTTCTAGCGGTTGAATGGTAAATTCCGTTGCGCTGCGATTCCAGAGCGAGATGAATAATTGGCCTTGGTAGTCGGAATCAATTAGCCCCACTAAGTTACCCAACACGATGCCGTGTTTATGACCTAAACCTGAACGCGGTAACACCAGGGCTGCGTAGGCGGGGTTAGCGACATAAATGGCTAAACCGGACGGAATTAGATGCGTTTCACCCGGCTTAATTAACATGGGGCTGGAGATGGCGGCGCGCAAATCAAGGCCAGCCGAGCCGGATGTGGCGTACGCGGGTAGGTGATCGGCCAAGCGGGCATCGAGGATGCGCACGTCGAGCGATGGCAAACTGGGCTCGGCTTTTGCTGATGGTTTTTTAGCTGGGGGCTTTTTTGCCGATGGCTTTTTAGCCAGCACTTTTACCACCGGTTTCTTTACAACCTTAGACTTCGCTTTTGTCACCATTTTTCGCTCGCTTTTTAGAATATTTTAATGCCCCAAGACGCCCTATTCTAGGGCTTCTCCAAGATTTTTAATTTAACCGCATGCGCCACAATTTGCGCGGCGATGGTTTGTTTATCGGCGCGCGGCAAATGCGTTTCGCCTGCGGCATCAATAATGGTTACTTCGTTATCGGTTGCACCGATTGCGGCGGTGGCTAAATTAGCGACGATCATCGGTAGCTTTTTCTTGATGCGCTTCTCACGCGCGTAAGCGATGACGTTTTCGCTTTCCGCCGCAAAGCCGATGCAAAACGGCGGATTAGCGCGACTTGCAACAGCGGCTAAAATATCTACCGTTGGTTTTAATTCGATGGTGAGTGCTGCTTGCTGCTTTTTTAGTTTTTGCGCGGCGGCAAGCACTGGCGTGTAGTCGGCAACTGCAGCGATGGCGAAAAAGTAATCTTGGTTTTCAATGTTGGCTTCAACTGCCGCCAACATCTGCGCCGCAGATTTTACGTGCACCATGCGCACATTTTGCGGTGCGGCAAGCGCGCAGGGGCCAGAAATTAGGGTCACTTCCGCGCCCGCTTTTTGGGCTTCTGCTGCAACCGCATAAGCCATGCGGCCGGAGCTTGCATTGGTGATGCTGCGCACGGGGTCGATAGCTTCTACTGTTGGACCGCCGGTGATAAGTACACGCTGGTTTGCCATTACTTTCGGCATAGTTGCAAAGCTTGCCATCACGCTGGTAAAAATTTCTTCCGGTGCAATCATGCGCCCCATGCCTACTTCGCCACAGGCTTGACTTCCCGCTTCCGGGCCTAAAAATATCGCACCGTCTTGGCGGCAAGTGGCCGTATTACGGGCGTTTGCAGGGTGTTCCCACATTTCTCGGTTCATCGCCGGAGCGATAAATAACGGGCAGGTGGCAATGGATCGAGCCAACGCTAAGGTAGTGAGCAAATCATCGCACAGCCCATTTGCCAAACGCGCGATTACGTGCGCTGTAGCGGGTGCGATCACCAGCGCTGCGGCCTCGCGGGTAAGATCAATGTGCGCCATATTGTTGGCAAATCGCGTGTCCCATAAGTCGGTAATCACCGGGTTGCCGGTTAGCGCTTGGAAGGTGACGGGCGTGATAAAGTGCATGGCAGCTTTGGTCATCACCACTTGCACATCCACATCGGCTTTAACGAATAGCCGCGCTAATTCCGCTGATTTATAAGCGGCAATGGTGCCGGTTACGCCAAGTACGATGCGCTTTGTAGACTGCTGTGAAGTTGAACTATTTTCCATTTTTGAATTTTACCGCAGCCACTGGTTGTACGCTAAAAATACTATGTCGATAAATGATTGGCCACAAGATGAACGACCACGTGAACGGCTGATAAAACACGGCGCACGGGCATTGTCGGATGCTGAATTGCTAGCGATTTTTTTGCGCGTGGGCGTGACGGGGAAATCCGCTGTGGATTTGTCGCGCGAGTTACTGGTGCGCTTTGGCACGTTAGCGGCGCTGTTCAATGCGTCGCAAGAGGATTTATGCACCATCAACGGCATCGGCCCCGCCAAATACGTGCAACTGCAGGCAGTGATAGAAATGGCGCGGCGCAGTTTTAGCGAGCAGATGAGCAAGAAAAACGCGCTGCATTCACCCAAAGACGTGCGCGACTATTTGCGCTTAACGCTCGCTAATTTGCCGCATGAGGTGTTCGTGGTGGTATTTTTGAACACGCAAAACGAAGTGCTGGTAGTAGAAGAATTATTTCGCGGCAGCCTCACGCAAACCAGCGTGTACCCGCGCGAAGTGGTCAAGCGCGCGCTGGCGTGCAATGCGGCATCCGCCATATTGGCGCACAACCACCCGTCGGGCGGGTCAGAACCGAGCATTGCCGATAGAACCTTGACGCAATCACTGGTAGACGCCCTAAAAACGGTAGACGTCCAGGTTTTGGATCATTTTATCGTGTCGCCCAGCTCAAGCACGTCATTTGCAGAACAGGGCATGTTGCGCTAAGTAGTTGTTTTTCAAACACTTAGTGAGCAGTTTTTCGCCTTTTTAGCCACAAAAAAGCCCATCTAGCCCAGCGTTCAAACTTTCAGTTGCGCGATAGGGTGCTTTATGGTTATAATTTAGGGCTTCGCTAAATGCCTGTTATCAAAGTTTTATCCGCCCGCGTACCTTCGGCGTAAATGATCTGACTTGCAGCATTATTAGCGACTTCCGTTTTAATCTACTATTTTTGAGGTGTGCCATGGCACGCGTATGTCAAGTTACCGGTAAAGCTCCAATGGTTGGAAACAATGTTTCCCACGCCAACAATAAAACCAAGCGTCGTTTTTTGCCTAATTTGCAATATCGCCGTTTTTGGGTCGAGTCCGAGAACCGTTGGGTTCGTATCCGTCTATCTAACGCAGGCTTGCGCACCATCGACAAAAACGGCATTGATGCTGTTTTAGCCGACATGCGTAGCAGCGGCTTTGCTATCTAAGAAATTAAGGATTTAAAATGCGCGAAAAAATCAAATTAGAATCGACAGCCGGTACTGGTCATTTCTACACGACAACAAAGAACAAAAAAACCACCCCAGAAAAACTGGAGTTTATGAAGTTTGATCCTAAAGCACGTAAGCACGTGGCTTATAAAGAGACTAAGCTTAAGTAAGCATTTTAGCCTCGCCCTGCAACGCATCTGCGTTGCAACAAAAAACCCAGCGAAAGCTGGGTTTTTTGTTTTTGAAAACTTAAATGCCGCGCTCAGGTATGCACAAGATTTTTCTTAATTTCAATCACACGAAAAATCTTCGGCTCCTTGCCCGGAAAGCGCAACGGAACCTCATCGCCGATGACAGCCCCTAACAACGCTTGACATATCGGACGGTTCATATTTACGAGCCCATTTTCGCTATCATCGCTGCCTCTAACAATCTGAATGGTGAGCACTTCATGAATTGCTTTCATATCGGCATACCGGACTGTATCGCCGATCTCAATCTCAATATCCCCATTTAGATCCATCAAAATATTTGCAACTGTGGCTGATTCCGCCTTCGTCGGCAATTTGCCAACCGCCAAAAGTGAAGTTGGTGTGCTGTGGTCATCAGTGGAGCCCGTATTAGGTTGTAAAGATTCTTCCGTCCACGTCTCACCTACCGAATGTTCCGGCTTCCAAGTTAGTCGCAAATTATCTAGAAATGACATTAATTTTGCCGTTTCTTGCTTGGGCAACCGAAACCAATCTGTTGACCAAATCCGCCAGATACGACCGCGCCAACCGAGCGCTTCAATTACCTCTTGCCGAATGCGATCTCTATCTCTAACGGAAGCTGCTGAATGATAAGTTGCGCCGTCACACTCTATAGCTGCTAAATAAACGCCTGGCCAGTCAGGGTGCTTCACTGCTATATCAATACGATAGCCCGCAACACCAAGCTGCGGCGTTACTTCGTACCCTTTTAGCCGAAGCATTTCTAACACTGATATTTCAAAATCGCTGTCAGGTGCTCTGCCGGTTTCTTCAGCTGCCGAAATGACGCCAGTGCGCGCGTATTCTAAATAATCTCTTAAGGCTTGGGTTCCTTCGTGCGTCGCTCCATCTGTGACGATGTCTTCAGGTCTGAGCGAAGTACAAACCGTCACCGATCTTTTGGCACGCGTAAAAAGTACGTTCAGGCGACGCCCGCCGTCACGTTGATTGATTGGACCAAAATTTTGGCGTACGGCGCTCGAACCTTGAGGCTTGCCGAAGGTAGTGGAAATAATAATCGCGTCGCGCTCATCTCCCTGCACATTTTCTAGATTCTTAACAAACAATGGTTCTCGCGAATGCCAATTTTTACGATAGGCTTGAGCCTCCGCATGCGACTGAAAGCGGCTGGTGAGGAGTTCTGCAATTAGATCACGCTGTTTCGTATTTAACGTCACAACACCCAACGATTCGTCCGGTCGGTTTATCGTATGCTCAATGACTAGTTCAACCACACGTTCGGCCTCACGTACATTCATTTGATTTTCGTATACTGCATCGATCAAATAAACCGCCCGCACACCCAAACTGGGGCTTTGTCCGTAAGGCGACGGAAACACAATCAATTTATTTTTGTAAAACTGCTTATTTGAAAATGCAATAAGCGAATGATGTTGCGAGCGATAATGCCAACGCAACATTCGGTTATGCTGAAAATGTGCTGCGCAGACATCCAAAATGCTCTGTGCCGTGCCGACCGCAAACGGCTCGTCATCATCGTCGTTGGTCATGCGCGAAAAAAATGATGTTGGCGGTAATTGTTTAGGATCACCGACCACTACAAGCTGCGTTCCGCGCGCAATGGCACCAATTGCTTCTTCTGCTTTGAGCTGCGAAGCCTCATCCATAATCACAATATCAAACTCCGAAACACCCGGCGTCAAATACTGAGCAACAGCTTGCGGCCCCATCATAAAGCAGGGCTTTAAGGCCTGAATTGATTTGCCCGCGCGAGCGAGCATTTTCCTAACCGGCATTCTTGGACGTGTTTGAGGAAGTAAATACTGCAGCAGTGCGGCTTCGGTCTTATCATCGACACGCGAACCGGTTTGGCCCGTCAGCCATCTACATTCCGAAACTGATTGCTGTCCTATAACTTTTCCGTGCGCCTTAATAATTTCTTTGTCCAAACGCTGAAATTCTGCCCGTAGCTCCCCATGCTTCAGGCCAGTAAATTTAGCAAGTTTCGGATGCGCAATAAACACGGCTCGCACAATTTCCGAGTACGTACAGTATTCATAGGCGGTGCATAGTTCGGTTGATTGAACCAATCCCTGCTCAAGCAGCTCGACAAAAATAGCTAAACCGACTAGTTCCGTGGCTGTTTTCTGGTCAATATATCGCGACCAAGAAATCAGTAAATCAGTTTTGGCAACGGCGTACTCAAAGCCCGATTGCGACTCTGCAAGATATTCCGCTAATGGTTTGTTGTCAGCAAGCGGCAGCCACACTGCAAGGTCGACACCGCCATACTTTTGTAGCTTACCGGCAACCTCCGTCAATGCAACTAACCCAGAATTCACATCCACAATAAGCCTAGCAATTTGATCGATAGCTGTGATCGGCGCGCCACTTTTGAGTTTGATTTTAATTTCTGGCAATAAGTCTGCTTTGTCAACCTGCTCACCAAAAGCGAGCACGTCTTGGGCAGCGGTTACATCTGTTTCACTACCTTTAAAAAAATTAGGCAACAAATGTTTAACCTCAGCACATTCGTCTAAGGCACTCTTTTCCCCATCGCGCTCTATCGCAGCCTGACATCCAGCGGCGATCATTGCGAAAGGCATTTGTCGGTCGCATTCTCTACCGAGCCACGGCAGCGTTTCGACCAAGTATAAATGTAGTTGTTCGGCTGATGCAATCGCGTCAGTGACCAAAAGCGGCGTGGCGGGCTCGCGAAGCGCGGGGAGCCTAGAATCTATGACCGCCAACGCAGAAATCGTATTACCAACCGCTGAATGAAGGGCAGTGTATTCCGCACGCAAAGCCCTTATACTCCCAACACCAAAATCGATGGGTGGCGTTAAAACTATCTGGTTCTCGCCAGCAGCTGCGCGTAAATCACAATTCCATTTGCTTAAAATGAGATACCCGGCTAAATCGAGGGGTTCATCGGGCACGGCTATATTTAGATATTTCGCCCACGCAACGTGTTGCTGCCACCGCGCTTTAAAGTTTAAATATTCATCAATTCTCTCTAGCTGAGCAAGCCGATCACCTAGCGAAATACGCGCCTTATTTTTTTGAATCGATTTATGTACATTTAACGCCAATCGCCATTTTTTCTGGGCTAGTCGATACCACGTGTTACCTTCACGCAAAGTAGCGATGGCCTGCTTGATAGTTTCTCGTGTTGGCAAGTTACTGATGTAAAGGGCTGCGCCCAGCTCTTGCTCAAGCGGCACCCACTTCCGCTGTAGCGCTAACAATGTGGACAATGATTGGAAGCAACCGTCGTTTGCGAGTCCAGCACTTTGCAGATGTAAATGTTCGTTTGGCGTAACTGTCGCTAGCGCCGTAAATTCCGCAAGTAGCTTTAATCGTATTACATGGCCGTTAAAGGCGATATTTTTTTCGTGAGTCATCGCAACAATATTTTTCAACGCAATATTTGCAGCCTTCACTGCGCTGCCCAGTGCCAAAGACAATTCAGCAATTTCCTCGCTATCACCGAGCATTGCGCCAAGCAATTTAGCTTTTTGCTGAGTTTCTCGAACAAGACCTAATAGCGGGCTCGAAATGAGTAAATCAGTTTTAAATACTTTCCGAACTTCCGCTTGCAATTTCCGATAATGGCATTGCGTCTCGGCAAATATAGCCAACACCGTTGCAGCATCGTCAATATCTTTATCCGCTTTAAATAAATGTGGTGCCAGCTGCAATTGCAATGTGGGCGCTGCGATTAGCTTAAGTGCAGCGAGCTCCTTAAGCTGCGATTGAATCGTTTCATGTACTGCATTGCTTAGGGGGGTACCAAGAATTTCATGCAAGGATTTGGCAGCTACATTTAAGAATTTTGCCGAGCGTAGCGCAGCCTGAAATAAAATATTAAGTTGTACTTCGTCACCCGGATAGAGCAAATTAGGAACGAAACCCCTAAAGTTTTTAGCTAAATCAACATTCTGAATCGTTTCATATAAGCGGGAAAGTTGGTTCAAGCAATCTTTTTGCTTCGCGAGCGAGGAGATGGAAACGGTTGCAGCATCACCAACCGCTACGCGCGCTAACTCATTTAGTTCGCAGCTTAACGCCTGCCTACATGTTTCCGCCCGCCACATAAGCTGGTGAGGCGTTAAGCCTAGCGAATTGGCTGAAACAGAATTCATCAAGACGGCATATGTCTTTAAATCGCTGCGGTGTGCTTCTAAACGCTGTTGTTGTTGCAGTAGGTTAGGCTGGTTCTTAAATTCACAATCTAGCCGCTCATTGAGTTCGTCAAGCACCTGTTTTTTACTGGTCTTGGTGCTGTGCAATTCAAGCACAAAGGGCGCGAGCCCAACATGTTCCAATCTTCTTTTCACAACCTCTAGCGCCGCTAATTTTTCCGCAACAAAAAGTACACTTTTACCAGACGCTAAACAAGCGGCTATTAAATTTGTTATGGTTTGCGATTTGCCTGTACCGGGCGGCCCGTGAATCACTAAATTTCTTTTCAGTAACAATACGTCGACGAGCGCGCTATGTTGCGAGCTATCCGCATCATAAACTAAGGGAATTTGCGCGGCCTCACCATCCTCTACAGCATGCTCCTCAGCAACTTGGTAGTCGGCTATGTCATCAACCATAGTGCTGTCGGCATCCCCCTCTAAAACTACGCGTACGATTGAGTGGTCAGTTAGGCTATTGCCGTTACCATTTTCAGGCCAATTTTTTGGGTCTAAATCACGAAACAAAAGCATAGTGCCGACATTTAGCAAACAAAGAGATATACGGTACTTAAGCGCAAAACCGAGCTTGTTTTTAATGACTTGCGCGATGCTGTCGAAATAGCTGTTTAAGTCAATTTCCTCGTCATCCAGCTCCGGCAAAATAATCGCAAAGTCCCTCGCTAACTTTTCTCTGAGCGAAAGATTTTCTGAAATATCTTCCCCCGTAAATTGCAATGCAAACGCTTGCTCACCGCTTACCTCCCTTTTGTGCAGTGAGACTGGCACACAAATTAAAGGTGCTGAAAATATTCGACTACTGTCTTTTTGGTCGGGAAAGTCTAGAAACCCCAACACTAAATAGAGCATGTTGGCGCCAGTTTCCTCTATAGCCAGCGTAGCGCTTCCTGCAATCTTACGACAATGCTTCGCTAAGTCGTCGTTGTACATAAAGGCACGTAAACCAGCATCGCGCTTACTCGCTAAGGTTTGCGCAATATCGTACGACGTCGAAATGTCGTGTGAGCGTGCCCAATCCAATTCTTGCGGCCTGAGCATTCGGCCATCGCGCTCTAAAACGTCACTTTTTAGAGGCTCAGGAAGGCCCACAATATTGACCTGCGCGGTGGCGGTCCCATTGACAAGCTTTTGGAAAACTGAATGCAGGTTACCTTCGACGAATTGTAGTGACTTACCTTTAGTATGCTTAAAATTAATCAGCCGATTGCGCCCAGTCAAGTCGAGCAATTTAAGCCGCAGCTTTTTAAGCGCTTCAATTCGATCGTTTTTGCGCCGCAGTCTCAAGGATGGGCGCGGCAGGTTTTTGCACAACCATATATGTCCAATTTCCCTTAAATTTACCGTCAATAAATGAATCGACTACGGCAACGACTACCGAAAGCTTGCGAGACGTCTACACTTAAGGCTATTAAAAATCTGCGTTATCAATTAAAACTAAACTCTTTTTCCAAATAAAGTTCGTTCACATCAAAACTATAGCTTATCGTGTACTGGTTTAAAAACTAAATGCACGCTCATCGAACACATTTTTTGTACTTTGATTTTTAATCCAAGAGTTTGTGCCAACAAAAATGCCTGAAGACGCCCTATTTTCAGGCATTTTCAGGCATATATTTGAGCCAAAAAAATTTTAAGCGTAAGTCCGCAGCTGCCGCGAAAACTGCTGCAACTGTGCAATACCCGACGCCTCAGCCCTTCTACACCAGTCTTCTAGCTTGGCCACTAATTCATCACCGCTTAAGGCTGACAGTTCCCACAATGCTGCTAATTCTTGGCGGAAGCGGTAGATGGTTTCTAGGATGTCGCTGTGTTTTAGGGTTTCGGTTAGCGTGGTTTTTTGTTCTACGTTTAGCTGGTTGGCTTCTATGCGCAACAGTTGGCGAAAGCTTTTTGATGGCGCGGCCTTCGCGCATGGTGGCAAGCGTTGGCACGCTGCCGGACGCGCGTATGCGCCCAACTTCAGTCGCACAGGTGGCTTTTAAAGTGCGGACGTATTTAGTGACGATCTCATACCGGTGCGCGATAGCGGCCTGCAGGGTTTCGGCATCGCACACGGCTTTTTGCATATTAAATTTAGGGCGCAGCACGACTTTTTTAATCCTGGCTAATCCGAGTGCCGAGATGATGGTGATGTACATCCAACCCATGTCAAACTCATACCAGCGCATAGAAAAACGGGCGGACGTGGGGGAGGCGTGCTGACTGTTATGTAGCTCTTCGCCGCCTCAAGCAACAACAACTGCGGTAGGCAACCTATCACCTGCCGCCCTTTTATGCACAAATGGGCATAATCTGTTAGGCTATTGTCTGGAGAAAAGCGGATGAAAAATTTAATCTGGGTGGCAGCGTCGAAGAAAGATTTGATGGCGATGCCACACGTTATTCAAGACACGTTTGGATACGCGTTGCACCAAGCGCAAATCGGAAAAAAGCACGATCAGGCTAAGCCGTTGAAGGGCTTTGGTTCGGCTGGTGTGCTTGAAGTAATCGAAGATGCCAGTGGTGGCACGTTCCGCGCCGTGTATACGGTGAAATTTAGCGATTCTGTGTACGTGCTCCATTGCTTCCAAAAGAAATCGCCGCATGGTGTTGCAACCCCAAAGCCGGACATGGATCTGATTCGAGAAAGATTGAAAGCGGCGCAGTCGCATGCCACAGGAAAATAAGGAGAAATGAAATGATTGAATTTGAAAAAAGCACCGGCAATGTGTATGCGGACTTGGGGTTCGGTGATGCCGGTGAAATGCTGGTCAAAGCGCAGCTTGCAAATAAAATAGGCGAAATTATTAAATTACGGAAATGGACACAGCAAGAAGCCGCCGAGGTGCTTGGCGTCCCGCAATCCAAGCTTTCCAAGATGCTGCGTGGCCAGTTTCGGGGCGTGAGTGAATCGAAGATGCTTGATTGTTTAACGCGCCTTGGGCGCGACGTACAAATTGTCGTGGGACCACCACGCCGCGCCGCGGCCACAGGTCGGATGGCTGTAGTATTCGCATGAGAACTGACCCAACGAGAGCGGAATATCGAATCTATAATTTAAACAAGACACTAGCGAACAGGAACAGAAACGCCTGAAGACACCCTAAAATAGGGCTTCTTCAGGCATTTAATTGCGCCAAAAACGCGCTTTCCGTAAGCTTAAGCGTAAGTCCGCAACTGCTTTGAAAACTGCTGCAACTGGGCAATGCCTGATGCCTCAGCCCGACGGCACCAATCTTCTAGCTTCGCCACCAATTCATCGCCACTCAAGGTTGAGCGTTCCCAAAGTGCGGCTAATTCTTGGCGGAAGCGGTAGATGGTTTCTAGTACGTCGCTGTGCTTTAGAGTTTCGCTTAGCGTGGTTTTTTGCTCCACGTTTAGCTGATCTGCTTCCAAGCGCAGCAATTGGCGGAAGCCTTTAATGGCACGACCTTCACGCATGGTAGCGAGCGTGGGCACAGAGCCTGCAGCGCGAATGCGGGTGATTTCTTCCGCACACGTTGCCTTTAAACTGCGTGCATATTTAGTAACGATTTCATAGCGATGGGCGATCACTGCTTGCAATGTTTCCGCATCACACACCGCTTTTTGCATATTGAATTTTGGGCGCGGCGCTACTTTTTTAACCTTCGCCAATTTAAGCGCGGACAAAATATTGATGTACATCCAGCCCATGTCGAACTCATACCAGCGCATTGAGAATCTTGCCGATGTTGGAAATGCGTGGTGATTGTTGTGCAATTCTTCGCCACCAATCCACAGGCCAAGGGGCGTCATATTGCGACTGGAGTCAGCCACGGTGTAATGGCGATAGCCCCAAAAATGACCCACGCCATTGATGATGCCGGCTGCGTGAAACGGAATCCATGCCATTTGGGCGGCCCAAATAGTCGCACCGATTGGTCCAAACAGCAGCAGATCCACAAATAGCATAATGCCTGCACCTTGCCAGCTAAAACGCGAATACACGTTGCGCTCCATCCAGTCGTCTGGCGTGCCGTGGCCGTATTTTTCCATGGTCTCGGCGTTGCGCGATTCTTCACGGTAAAGCTCGGTGCCGGCGAGCACGACGCGCTTGATGCCGTAATGCTGCGGCGAATGCGGGTCTTCGGCGGTTTCGCATTTGGCGTGGTGTTTACGGTGAATCGCTACCCATTCTTTAGTGACCATGCCGGTGGATAACCACAACCAAAAACGAAACGGGTGGGTAATAAGCGGATGCAAATCTAGCCCTCGGTGGGCTTGGCTTCGATGCAAATACAGCGTGACTGCAGCAATCGTAATTTGCGTAAACACCAAACCAACCACCAAATAACCCCACCAAGGTAGGTCAATCAAACCAGTTGCAAGTGACGGAAGCGCGTTCATTAAGTTGTCCTAGATAAAAGGGGAAGCAATGCGGTGATTGCAACCCGCTTATTTTGCTATTTGAGTAGTCTACGCCAGTGGTGCCAGCTTGCAAGGGTTTAGCGGTGCAGGACACAAATATACTAAGCTTACGTTAAGCTTAGAATGCCGTCACGTTAGCGCAAATTGGCTAACTTCGGCTAAAACGCCCCTAATTCACCGTTTAAGTTGGGCTACTTACGTTAATTTCAAGTTGCAAAACCACCTTTTAGACGCCGGTGTTCAGTCAATTTTGCAATTATTTTTGATCGTAGCCGCAATCACACCACGCAAAATTGCCACTTCTTCGCGCTCTAACTGCGCCCGCACAAACAGCCGCCGCAACCTCAACATCAGGCGCTTCGGCTTATCCGGATCCAAAAATTCGGTCGCAATTAGGTGCTGCTCAAGGTGCGCAAATAGCGCCTCAAGCTCGGCATTGGTCGCAGCTTCACGCATAGGTTCAGCTTCTAATTTAAATAAGGCTGCTGCCATCGATAATTCATAGGCTGCCAATTGCACCGCCTGCGCCACGTTCAGCGAGCCATAAACAGGATTAGTCGGCACGGTGGCAATCAACTGGCAGCGCGCGATTTCTTCGTTTGACAGCCCAAACGTTTCATTGCCAAACACAATTGCCACATGACCATTTGCAGTTTCTTGCACTGCGCGCGCGGCGGCATCGCTTAGCGACAATACCGGATGCGATAAATCACGCGGGCGGGCTGTCATGGCAATGGCGAACACCGTGGGTGCCAACGCAGCTTCCAAGGTCGGCTCAACTTTAGCGGCGTCGAGCACATCGGCCGCACCGGAAGCTAATGCGGTGGCGTCGGCGTGAGGATAGCTTTTGGGCGAAACCAACACCAAATTAGCAAAGCCCATGGTTTTAATCGCTCGCGCAGCACTACCGATATTACCGGGGTGGGATGTGCGCGACATGACGAAGTGCAGGCGGTCTTGCAGATTGTGTGCCATCTTAAAACCCCACCACAGCGCCATCGCTACGCGGATCAAACCCGCCGCTTATCGTGCCATTGGCATGCGCAATCAACGCACCCGCATGGCCGACTGATTCATCAAAATCACCCAACCATTCCACATCATGCCCACGCGCGATAAGACTATCAAACACTTCTTGGCTGTAGCGTTTTTCAATTTTCAATGTGTCGCTAGCATTACCCCATGAGCGCCCCAACAGCCAACGCGGTGCAGCAATAGCGTCTTGCGGATGCAGACCAAAGTAGGCAATGCGCAAGAAAATTGCGGCTTGCGTTTGCGGTTGGCCATCGCCACCCATGGTGCCGTAGGGCATTACGCTGCCGTCCTTAAAATGCGCCATTGCTGGGTTCAAGGTGTGAAACGGTTGTTTATCTGGGGCTAATCGCAAAATAGATTTTGGATCCATCGAAAAACTAGCACCTCTATTTTGCCAATTGATGCCGGTTTCTGGCAGCACGATTCCACTCCCAAATTCATGATAAATACTTTGAATGAAACTCACCGCGCAGCCTTTAGAATCGATGGCTCCCATCCAAACGGTATCGCCGGGATTACTCTTTTTACCCCACGGTGCGGCCACGTCTAACTGGATTTTTTTAGCCAAGGTGCTCACTACATCGTTTTCCAACAAATGCGGTGCGGCAATTTGCATGTAAAGCGGGTCGGTGATGTATTTATCGCGCATGGCAAACGCCAGCTTGGTGGCTTCCACCACCACGTGAATGGTGTCAGCGTTGTCCGATTTAAATCGCGTTAAGCCGTGCTTTTCAAACACGCGCTCAACTATCGCTAGGATAAGCAGCGACACCACGCCCTGCGTTGGTGGCGGCAAATTAAAGATCGTTGCGCGTGCTGCCGTGCGCGATAGCGATAATTGCAACGGATCAACTAACTTAGCACGGTGCACCAGCAAATCTTGCCGCGTCAGTAGCCCACCCATTTTTGCGAAGTCATTCGCAATGCTCACGCTGATATCACCTGTATAAAAATCACCCAGCCCCGCGCGGGACAATTGCTCCAAGGTGGCCGCCAATCGGGGCATTACAAAGCTTTCGCCCGTTTTTGGCGGCACTTTTTTGTCATCACGGTCGACCAAAAAAGCATCGCTAAAACCAACTTGCGGCGCTAATTCCGCCTGCTTAGAAGTCGTCGCCGCACACTGGCTTTTTGTTACCGTAATGCCCCTAGCCGCCAAATTAATTGCGGGCTCTAGCAAAGCCGATAACGGCATGGTGCCACCCAAATGCTGCGCCAATTCCAGCGCCGCTTGCCAGCCCGAAACCGTACCCGCAACCGTGTTGGCCGCATACACGCCCCGCGTGGGCACAGCATCTAAACCTGCTTCTTTGTAGCGTTCCATCGTCACGTTCGAGCCCGACCGCCCACACGCATCAAGCGCACGCGGCGCGTTTTTGCCCGACTCATGAATCAACCAAAACGCGTCACCGCCAATGCCCGTCATATGCGGGTACACCACCGCAATCGCGGCAGCAGCAGCCACCATGGCTTCAATGGCGTTCCCACCCTGCCTCAGAATGCCGCAAGCAATTTGCGCGGCTTGAAAGTGCGGGGCAACGATGGCACCGGATTTGTACAATGCCATAAGGCAAACCTTTAAAATTTTGTGTGCGTAATTTACGTGATTGCAGGAGCATATTTTAGGCCAGAGTTTAGCCTATTCACGCCGCCAATCACAGTTTCGCAGAGCGGGCAACGCCTTATCTGCCAAATGCGCTGCCCACGCTGAAACAGTGCACTAACGTATCATTAGCCTGTACACTTTTAACATGGCAACGTGGGCAGATAAGGCGGTGCCCACCCTGCACCACTGTCCGAAGACGGCCTAATTACGGGCATCTTCAAACAATAGAATGATTGTTTTTCGCGCCTCTACGCGGTGGCCGGATATCCAAAATGAACACTAAATTACCATCCACCACATCAAACAATATTGCTTGCGATATTGATCTCGACGCTGCGAAAGCCAAAGCGGGCGCGCAACTATGCCCTCCTCCCAACGATCACGGAACACCTAAAAAGCAACTTGCATTGGCGTTGTCCTTCCGCTTATCGAAACCCTATCCTGGAAAATTTTCGCGGCATCACGCCTATGAAGATTAAGCGCCGCCCGACTGGTCTAAGCGTTATTTTCCTAGATGCAGTCATCGCACGCACACCCACGAAGGCTATATAAACTTAATTTGCACCGATTCCGACAGCAGTAGCTACCAATTAAAATAAGTACAAAGGAACTAACTAAATCTAATGCGTGGCGCAGCTGCCGTTTGCAGTGTATTATTTGATATATACCATCAACACCACTAGGGGACATGTATGCAAACCATTGAAAAAGCACAGCTTTTTATGAACGGGCGCAGCCAAGCGGTGCGGTTGCCGAAAATATTTCGATTTGACGGTACGCAAGTTAGCATCACTAAGATAGGCGAAAGCGTGGTGCTCACACCGCTTGCGCAAAATCGTTGGGACATGATGGAAGACGCGTTGGCAGCTTTCGAATTTGAACCCGGCTTTGTAATGCAACGACCTGAAGAGATGCCGCAAGCCCCACGCGAAAATCCTTTTGCATGAAGTACATGCTCGATACGAATATTTGCATATATCTTTTTGCAAATCGTTCACAGACCTTGACGCAAAAGTTCCGGCAAATGCACAATGATGATATTTGCATCTCAGTGATTGTGGCAACGGAATTAGCCTACGGCGTTGCCAAAAGCCAATGGGTTGAAAAAAACAAACGCACGCTTAATTTATTTTTAAGTAGCGCAAATATTACGGTCATGACTGATGCGGTGATGTGGCATTACGCAGAGTTACGCTGCCACTTAGAACGTACTGGAAGCATTATCGGTGTGAACGACCAATGGATTGCGGCGCATGCACTCGCAGAAAATGCCGTGCTAGTCACCAACAACCGCAAAGAGTTTGACCGCGTACCTGGATTGCGCGTTGAAAACTGGGTAACTGAAACAATTTAAACCCCGACAGCATGACTGCTCAAAAGCGGGTGAGCATTTGCGATAAACATACTAAAGAAGCCCTATTTACGGGGATCCTTGACCCTTAGTGCACTAAAGCAATATTAGTTGTTAGACTCTATGCCGCGCAGCCCGCCGTAAAATATAGGTTCTACTATTGCTATCGCCCACGTTTAGCTACAGCACCTAAAATTTAAAGGATAATCGCGTGTCCTAAGCTCAGCGCACACACCCAACACCATGAATGTATTTTACGAAGAAGACGGCGGCTTTAAAGTTGGCCACTTAATGAGTGAGGCGGCGGCCAGCGCCCAAATAGAATCGGTTACGGGCAAACGTAGCAAGGTAAAAAGCAATGCTATTTTGCTGCGCTTTGATAGCCCAAGCGTGACTGACTTTATGCCTGCCGCACTTGCACTTACCACCGAACACGACGTGCCATTTTTATGGGAGGTGTGCGGCACAGACGACTTTAGTGCGGAGGCCTTGGCCACCGACTACATTGGCCGCAAGCCCACTGCTGTAGAAATAGCCGCCGTTGCCCTTACCCTGCATCAATCGCCGATGTATTTTTACAAGCGCGGCAAGGGCGTGTACAAGGGCGCGCCGAAGGAAAATTTAGACGCGGCCTTAGCCAGCGTGGAGCGCAAAAAACGCGAAGCGGCGCAGTCTGACGCGTGGATTGCGCAGTTATCGGCGGGCGAAATGCCTGCTGAAATGCGCTCGCAAATGAATATGATTTTGTATAAGCCGGATCGCAATACCTTGATTGTGAAGGCGGCTGAACAAGCTGCCGTACAGGCCAACAAAAAAATCGAGCAATTGTTTTTTGAAGCGGGTGCGTGGACAGCCGCACAAAACGCGCCATATGAATTTCACTTAGGCAAATTTTTAGCGGACTATTTCCCTCGCGGTCGTGTGCCGGTGGGCGATTTTAGCTGCGCCGCCCCCACTGATTTACCCGTTGCCAGCGTGGCCGCCTTTAGCATTGATGACGCCAACACCACAGAAATTGATGATGCGTTCTCGATCACCAAATTAGCCGATGGCAATTGGCAAATTGGCACGCATATTGCGGCACCGGCGTTGTTTTTCTCCTCCGATAGCGCGTTGGAAGCGCTCGCCCACGATCGGCTATCCACCGTGTATTTTCCGGGCGATAAAATTACCATGTTGCCGGAATCAGCGATTGCCGCTGCCACGTTAAAGGGCGGTACTACCTGTGCGGCAGTAAGCTTATATGCGGTGTTTGCGGCTGATACTTTAGCACTCGTTTCAACCCATTCGGCCATCGAGCAAGTGCCGATTGCGGCTAACTTGCGCATCGGCGAATTAGAAACGCGGTTTACCAAGGAAGCGCTGGAGAGTGGCGTAATTGCTGGTGCGTATGGCAGTGAGCTATTGCTTCTACACGGCATTGCCAAGCAACTTTTAGCACTACGCGGCAAAGCGGAAGATAAAAACGACCGCGTGGATTACAACTTTGACATTAAAGACAGCAAGGTCATTATTAGCGCACGCCAACGCGGTAATCCGATTGATACGGTGGTGTCGGAATTCATGATTTTTGCTAACGCCACGTGGGGAAAATTGCTGGCTGACAATAACGTAGCCGCCATTTACCGCGCCCAATCCAACATGAAAACCCGCATGACGCTGGACGCGCATCCGCACGAAGGCCTAGGTGTTGCGCAATACGCGTGGAGCAGTTCGCCCTTACGCCGCGCGGTAGATTTGCTAAACCAACGCCAGCTAATCAGCCATTTGCGCGGTGAAACCCCGCTTTACCCCAAGCGTAGCCCCGCATTAAATGAGCTTGCCCGCAAGTTCGATTTAACCTACACGGCATACAATGATTTTCAGACCAACTTAGAAAAATTCTGGTGCATGCGCTATTTGCAACAAGAAAATATCGAAAATTTTGAAGCCACCATCATTCGCGACGAAGTCATGCGTGCCGCTAATTTACCGCTCATATTTAAGCTAGACAAAAGCCCCAACCTTCCCGGCCGCACCCCCGTACGCGTGCAAGCGGGTGCAATTGATTATTGGGCTATTGATGGGACGTTTACGTTTGTGGAATCGTTGGCGGTGGTGGAAACTCCCGTTTTACCTCAAGATAATGCCCTCGAGACGCCCTAATTTAGGTCATCTCCAGCCATTCATCCAATCCCTAAAACGACCGAATAATATGCTGTTGCCGTCTCGACACAGGCAATCTTTCATCTAACCCGCGCAGTACCGCTACCCAGTGCGAGGCGTCTTGGCCGTCGTCGCTGGTCTCCGTCACCCGTTCAAAACCGGCTATTGCCTTTGTGGCTACTAGGCTGTTGCGGTGTAGGCGGGTGAAGATATTGGGGAATTGCTCTTCCAGTTTGGTGAGCGATTCTTCGTACAAATACTCTCTGGCTGCCGTGCGGACGGTGACGTATTTTTGCTCGGCTTTTAGGTAGAGCACGTCTTCTAGCGGTACAAATACCACTTTGCCGCGTTCATGTATTGATAGGAAGCGGCGTGCGGGTGGGGCGGCTTGGGCGATTGCTTGCGCTTGATTGGTGGTGAGGGTGGCGGCTTTTTTAAGTGCCGTTAGTAGGCGGTCGGCACGATAGGGTTTTAGCAAATAATCTATCGCTGATAGCTCAAAAGCTTTGACGGCGTGGGCGTCGAAGGCGGTGGAAAATATTATTTTTGGACGTTTAACGGTGTCAGGCAAGGCCGCAATTTGCATCGCGGCTTCGATGCCGTCCATGACTGGCATACGAATATCGAGGATGACGATATCGACGTCGCTTTCCGTTATTTGTTCCAGCGCTTCTACGCCGTTGCTGGCTTCGCCGACAACGGTAAGCGGGAAATCAACGCGGCAATCGTCCAGCAAATCAAGCAGGCGGCGGCGGGCGGGGGCTTCGTCATCGACGATGAGAATTTTTGTTGTCATAGGTTGAACGCTGTTGCGCCTTTTCTAATTATTTTGCTCGACGATCATCGGCAAATTGATTTCTACTTCATAGCGTTGCGCTTCCACTTTGGCAGATAGCGAGGCTTCAGCGTCAAAGTGTAGCTGCAGCCGTTCACGGATATTTTTAATCGCCATTTTATTGCCGCTGCTGTGCGTGGGGGCTAGGTCAATTTGATAGGGATTAGACAGGACTATTTGTAGCACTTTTCCTCGGCTGCTAATGTCAATTTTTAGCGTGCTGGGCGTATCGACTTGCGCCATCATTGGCTCGATGCCGTGATAAACGGCGTTTTCAATTAGGGGCTGCAACATAAGCGGTGGTACCAGCGGGTCACCATTTAAGGCTTGCAAATTCCACTCCACGGTTAGCCTATCGCCCAGCCTTATTTGCTCGATTTCAAGGTAGCGACGACACAACGCTAATTCATCGGAAAGCGGCGTCAATCGCCGGTTATCAGCCATTAGCACCCTAAATAATTCGGCCATATCTTCGAGCATGCGCTCGGCGCGTTTTGGCTCGTGACGGATAAGGGAGAGCACGGCATTGATGCTGTTAAACAAAAAGTGTGGGCGAATCCGCGCTTGCAATGCTTGCAATCGCGCTTCGGCTAAGGCAGGCGAAAGCTCGCGGGCGCGAAGGTTAAAATAAATGAGCACGCAGGCGGTTACAAAAATAAATAGCGTTATAAATTGCCACACTGGCACAGGCGTAATGTCGTCTGAAAACTGGCTTTTGTATTCACCGATGAGCCACCACGTGGCTGACGCAATCACGGCTTCAATGGCGATAAACAGCAGTAACTCATTGCGTGCGGTAAGCCGTACTAACACCCGTCGCAAGCCGCAACAGCTGAGCAAACTGAGCATCAGCGGCGGTTGCACATAAATTGAGATGGTGAGCAGCTGCGACCACACATCGCGAATATTTTGCGCGCGCAAAATGGCCGCCGCCAAACACAGGATGCAAACCAGCAGTAACAATTGCAGCATCACGCCCAAATTACAAAAATTGGGCAGGTGGCGCGTCGCATCATGGGCGCGGGTGGCGGAATTGGTTTGATTTATACTCTTCACTTCTCTATTTTGCGCGAAAGCACCCCCTTGAATCAACCACCTTCTGCACCAAAGGCGTTTTCAGGCCGTTTATCGGAACCAGTAACCCAGCTTGTTGCCCGTTTTACCGCATCTGTCACCTTCGATAAGCGCATGGCGGCACAAGATATTCGCGGCTCATTGGCGCACGCGCAAATGTTAATGGAAGTGGGCGTGATTACCGCCGCCGATTTTGCCGATATAACGCGCGGCATGGCGCAAATTTCGGCAGAAATTGAGTCCGGCAGCTTTATCTGGCGGGTTGAAGATGAAGATGTGCACATGAATATTGAAAAACGCCTAATCGCGCTAGTGGGCGATGCGGGTAAGCGCATGCACACTGGCCGTTCGCGCAATGACCAAGTGGCCACCGACATTCGGCTGTGGTTGCGCGACGAAATGGACGAGATTATTGCGCAGCTACGCGCGGCGCAATTGGCGTTGGTGGGTCTGGCTGAGGCCAACGCGGCCACCATCATGCCCGGGTTCACGCACCTGCAGGTAGCGCAACCGATCACGTTTGGCCACCACATGATGGCCTATGTAGAAATGCTGGCGCGAGACGAATCGCGCATGGTGGATTGCCGCGCGCGGATGAATGCTTGCCCCTTGGGTGCAGCCGCTCTAGCGGGTACGAGCTATCCGATAAATCGGCTAAGAACCGCGCAATTACTGGGCTTTGCAGGTGTTTGTGAGAATTCGCTGGACGCTGTTTCGGATCGTGATTTTGCGCTTGAATTTGTGAGCGCGGCTTCAACTTGCATGATGCATTTATCGCGATTTTCAGAAGAACTGATTATTTGGATGAGTCAAAGCGTGGGCTTTATCAGCTTGCCGGATCGGTTTTGTTATTCATCTTCCATCATGCCGCAAAAGAAGAACCCGGATGTGCCCGAGCTTATTCGGGGTAAATCTGGCCGGGTGATGGGGCATTTGATGGGGCTACTGGTGCTAATGAAAGCCCAGCCGCTAACCTACAACAAAGATAATCAAGAAGATAAAGAGCCGTTATTCGATACCGCAGACACCCTGCGCGATTGTTTAACCCTAATGGCCGACATGGCGGCTGCCATCATCGTGAAACCTGACGCCATGAAGCGTGCGGCTAGCCGAGGTTATGCAACGGCCACCGACATGGCGGATTATTTGGTCAAAAAGGGCTTAGCGTTTCGCGATGCGCATGAAGCCGTCGCCCGTGCGGTGCGGGCGGGGGAAGAAGCGGGCAAAGATTTAAGCGAATTGCCGTTGGCCACCCTGCAAAGCTTTTCAAATCTTGTGGGTGAAGATGTTTATGCGGTGTTAGCGCTGGAAGGCTCGGTGGCCAGCCGTAACCACATTGGTGGCACAGCACCGGCGCAGGTGCAAGCGGCGGCGGGCAGAGCGAGGGCTAGATTAGCCGCGCGCTGATCGTCTGGTGGGTTAACAAATTGGAACATTGGGCGCTTTCAACGCGTTACGCCGACTGATCGGGCGATCCTAGGCCTGTGTTATTCCTGCCCCACCGACCCTTTCGGCGCATACAGCCAACAAATTTTCCGCGTTTCTGGCCCAGACAATCTATCACCCATAAAGCCACAGCGGGTGGCTCTTGCCGATAGCCTTTCAAAATGCGCGCAGTGTACGCACGTGCCGAAGCGCTCGCCTTGCTGCTCTTCTTGTAGCGTGTGCAGGGTTTCACGCAACGCTGATACCGCATTGCGAATACGGTTGGGGCTAATGTTGCGCGTGGCTTGCGACCACGCTAGGCGCGGCTCGATGTCGGTTAAATAACTTTCGCCCTGCATGGACAAGCGCAGGCGCACCACTCTGCGATCAACGTCATCTTGGTAGCGCTCAACCAAGCCGCGCCGATCTAGTAGCAGCAAACTTTGCGACACCGTGCCTTTGGTAAGCCCTAAATATTCAGTGAGCGCCTGCGGCGTATTGGAATAACGATTGGCCTGCGACAGGTAAATTAGCGCGTGCATGTGTACGGGCTGCAATTGCATTTGCGCGGATGCACGACGCATTTGCGCGCGCATAAGGTTTCCTAGGCGCTCAACCAACTCCAGCAATACGATGGGGCTTTTATCCATTTTTTATTGGCTTGTAGGCTCGCCTAGAGGGCGATGGGCTTATATAGTATCGACTCAACACTAACAAAAACGCAAATGACTCACACGTTATTTAGTATCGACTCAATACTAGTTAAAGTCAAGCCCTGCCCAAAGTGAATCATTGCAAATCCAAGGTGCTATTTTTCACACTATTCAATTTGATTTTGTGCACTGCAAAAGCCGCCCCACATCAGCCAGCTAACGCTTGAAGACACCCTAAAATAGGACATCTTCAGGCACTACACCTAAAGCGAAAGCTCCAACTCTACGCCACTTTGCTCAGCCAATACGCGCCCGAGTAACTCTTCCAACAACTCATGGCTGCGGGTATCGCGCCAACCGTCATCGGCCTTACGAAAATGAAAACCGCCGGCGCGTGCGGCTACCCAAAGCTCTTGCAGCGGCGCTTGGCGATTGATAATTATTTTGCCGCCTGCGCCACAATCAATGGTGAGAATGCCTGATTGGGATTCGTAATCAAACGGCGCATCGGCTTGAAATGCCCGTTCTAGCTGGTCTTCAAGCTGAAGCAGCACATTGTCGATGGCTTGTTGATACGCACTTTCGGACACAAAGGGGCTTTTAAGCGCGGGGGGTGAACTAGGGTCTTTAGCAGCAGTCATGGCGTGTTAACATCTCTTTCAAATTTTGCGGCAGCGTGTGCCGATTACGTTTCGATCATCGTCAGCAAGGGTTTAAATTATGCAAAACCATACCTATCAGGCTTCAATTTTACGCCCTTTATGCCACGCCACACTAGCTAGGTGTGCACTGTGCGCCACCATTTTTGCTAGCGCCGCATTACTTACTGGCTGCGGCCAAAAAGGGGATTTGCGTCCGGTCACACCTAAGCCACCGGTGCAAATTTCAGTTTTAACGTCGACTAACTTTAACTAGCAGAGCACATTATGGCCGCCCCAACACCAAACAACATGGCACCAATTATCGAAACGCCCGCCCTACTTCAAAGCTTTGCTTTATCCCGCCGCGACCATGCGCTGTGGATGGAAGACGCCAGCTTAGCCGCCATCGCGCAGGCGCACGGCACACCTGTTTACGTGTACTCACGCGCAGCGCTCACCGCTCACTTTCACGCCCTAAATAACGCCATTGGCAATGCTCGCAAAGCCGCGAATATAGGGCATCCCCACCTTATTTGCTATGCGGTAAAAGCGAATTCAAACATCGCTATTTTGAACCTTTTTGCGCGCTTGGGTGCGGGCTTTGATCTAGTTTCAGGCGGCGAATTAGCGCGGGTGCTGGCAGCAGGTGGCGATGCGCGCAAGGTGGTGTTTTCAGGCGTGGGCAAGACTGAGGCCGAGATGCGCGCGGCGCTCATTGCAGGTATTAAATGCTTTAACGTGGAATCAATCCCTGAGCTATCTCGCCTTAATCGCTTGGCCGGTGAGCTGGGTGTGAAGGCACCGATTTCTCTGCGCGTGAACCCGAACGTAGATGCTAAAACCCATCCCTATATTTCTACCGGTTTATCCGAAAACAAGTTCGGCATTGCCCACGATGAAGCCCTTGCCACCTACCAGCGCGCAGCCGACATGGCTAATTTAGAGATTCACGGTATTGACTGCCACATCGGCTCGCAGCTGCTTGATTTAGCACCTTTGGTTGAAGGTATGGAGCGTTTAATTGAGCTTGTAGACGCCCTAAATACGGCGGGTATCACGCTCTCGCACGTGTGCCCAGGCGGTGGTATTGGCATTAGCTACCAGGGCGAGCCCGCCCCTGATTTAACGGGCTATGCGGCTGCGTTAGCGCGAGCGCAAGGCAGCCGTCCGCTTGAGTTGTTGTTAGAGCCGGGCAGATCTATGGTGGGCAACGCTGGCGTACTTGTGACTAAGATCGAGCACGTAAAAACTAATCCGGGCAAGAGCTTTGTAATTGTCGACGCCGCCATGAACGACTTGATTCGCCCTGCCTTATACAGCGCGCATCACGAGGTGTTGCGGGTGAACGATAGCGCCGCACACACGGCCATTACGTGTGATGTTGTAGGCCCTATTTGCGAGTCGTCAGACTTTTTGGCGCAGGGTAGAAAGCTTGGCTGTGCAGAGGGAGAATTGCTGGCAATCGCCAGCACCGGCGCCTATGCGATGACGATGGCGTCGAACTACAACACACGTCCGCGCGGCGCGGAAATTATGGTGGACGGCAGCACCACCCACGTGATTCGTCCGCGCGAAAATGTGCCTGACCTATTTGCCAGCGAGCGCTGCATACCGGCCGATAAATAATTAGTATCGAATCGCTACCAATTAAAAAGCGTGCGTGCAAATATGTTCGCTTCGCATGCATAAAAAGCTGCGCGATAAAAAACTTCTGTAATAGAATCCAGATACCAAGAACGCACTAAATTTATTTTTCTAAAATGAATTTAGTGCGTGCGATCAGCGTGATGCATTTAGCGAAACCACTTTAACGGCTAAATACAAAACATTGAATCGACTATTTGATCCGAACGAATGTCTTGGTAACGCAGATCGTTGCTGCATTTGCTTAAAACCAATGCACCTTCGCTTCACGTTCACATCAAGTAATTCGGTCTAACTATCGAAAGGATTTTCACATCATGGTCGCAGCTAAAAAACCAGCAGCAAAAAAACCAGTAGCTAAGAAGCCAGTTGCAGCAAAAAAGCCAGTAGCCGCAAAAAAACCAGTAGCAAAGAAGCCTGTTGCTGCTAAGAAGCCTGTAGCGAAGAAGCCAGTAGCAAAGAAGCCTGTAGCCGCTAAAAAGCCAGTAGCTAAAAAGCCAGTTGCAAAGAAACCAGTTGCTGCTAAAAAGCCAGTAGCTAAGAAGCCAGTTGCAAAGAAGCCGGTTGCCGCTAAGAAGCCTGTAGCTGCAAAAAAGCCAGCTGCTAAGCCTGCTGCAAAAGCACCAGCTAAGAAGCCTGCCGCTAAACCAGCTGCCAAGCCTGCCGCTAAGAAACCAGCTGCGAAGCCTGCCGCTAAAAAGCCAGTAGTTGCCGCAAAGCCAACAGTTGCACCAGTGATCACACCGTTGATCAAGCCAATGTCCTAATTTGAATTGGTTGCACCTGCTGTAAAAACGCCCCGTGATTGCCAGTTAATGGCACTCACGGGGCGTTTGTATTTGGGGTGATGACTTAAGTGATCCGGCTACTTCCGGCTCGCCCACCAAGTGCGCGTCTGCGAAAACAGCGTCCACACAGCGAAGGTAGTTAAAATATACAACACCGGCACGAGCACAATTAAATCGAGCCTAAAACCAGTGGCGATAGCTGGAAGCGATAGCATTTGCTGCTCGTAGAACACAAAAATAATCCATAGCAACCCCACGAAGATGCCCGGTTCACGGGCGCTTTGTGCCGATAGGGTTTGTTTGCTTAACACTAAATTGATCACCGCCCAGGCAATCAATAATGCGGCAAAACCCAAGGCCATCCATACCGATTGTTGAATGAGCCAGCTTGGAAAAGTAAATAGCAGCATCATCAAACCAAAAACACGGTGGCTAAGCTTAAGAAAATAAAGAACCCCATGCTGTCCGTCGTGGCCGTAAGCAACACGCCGGAGCCAAACGCGGGGTCACGGCCAATGCGGTCTAGGTACAGCGGGTAGGCCATGCCGGCAGTGGCTGCTACGACCAAATTTAGAAACATCGCCGCCCACATCACCAAGCCAAGGGCGACATTGTTGTATAAAAAGTAGGCCAACAACCCCACCAAACTGCCCCACACAATACCGTTGATGGTGGCAATCGCAAGTTCTTTAAACACCAGTCGCTTCACACTCGCCCGATTTACCTGACCTAGCGCCAGCGACCGAATGAGCAGCGTGGTGGTTTGGTTGCCGGAATTGCCGCCAATGCCCGCAACGATGGGCATAAGGGCTGCAAGGGCTGCTAATTTAGCGATGCTGCCTTCAAAACTACCGATCACGCGCGAGGCAATAAAAGCAGTGAGCAAATTGATCGCAAGCCAAGTCCAACGGTTTTTAGCACTTTTCCACACGCTGGCAAAAATATCTTCTTCTTCGCGCAAGCCCACTTTAGCAAGCTCGGCCGCTTCTTTTTGCTCACGCACAAAATCCATCACCGCGTCCACCGTCACGCGGCCGACTAGCTTGCCGTTTTTATCCACCACCGGCGCGCAAATTAGATCATAACGCTCGAACGCTGTAGCGACTTCGTCGGCATCTTGGTCGGGCGTGAAGGCCAGCGCGTCCTTAATCGCGATGCTTTCCACACTCACTTCTGGGTTTGACACCAGCACCCGATGCAGTGGCAACACGCCCACTAACTCGGTGCGCGCATTCACCACAAAAATAGCGTCGGTTTGACCGGGCAACGCATCAAACACGCGCAACGCGTTTAACGCGGCTTCCACGTTTACGTCCGCCTGCACAGCCACTTCTTCAAAATCCATCAACGCGCCAACGGTGCCCTCAGCGTAAGACAACGCGCTTTGTAATTCCGCCCGCTCTTCAATATCTTGCGATTCAAGAATGTCTTCCATCACCTGCGCGGGTAAATCCGGCGCTAGGTCGGCAATTTCGTCGGTGTCGAGTGTTTCGGCCGCCGCGACCAACTCGTGAGACGCCATGCTGGCAATGAGCGATTCGCGCACCGCGTCAGCGGTTTCAAGCAAAATTTCGCCATCGCGCTCGGCTTTAACTAAATTCCAAACCGTTAACCGCGCTTCCAGCGGCAAACCTTCCAAAATATAGGCCACATCTGCAGCGTGCAGATGCTCCAACTTTTGGCGCAGTTCGACTTCGTGTTGCCGATGCGTAAGCTCATGCACTAAATCGGCGCGGCTAGATAAATTGCCGCTCGACTGCCGATCAACCAAATCTTCCACCAACTTTTGCTTACGCAAAAGCTCGGTAACCTCCGCCAATAGCACCTCTACCGGCTTATGCACCGGTCGGGATTCTCGCAATTTTTGGGGCGCGACATTTTTATCAGTCGGCAAAGTAGGCGGCATAGACATTTTTTGCGGCAAATTACTCAGGCTAAGTAGTTGGCTTATAAACGGATTTTATGAATATGCAATTCTAACGTGCAACCCGTGCAGAAGCACGCCTGACGTGCGAATAAGCCGTTAATCTCGTCGCGCGTTTGCGCTAGCTACACCACCGCTTTTAGGTAAAGTACAGCATTTGTAACAGGCTGAAGACGCCCTATTTTAGGGCGTCTTCAGCCAATATTTAAGGTGCTTTGATCGTACTTTACGGCAATCTTGACGCTGCTGGGTTGATCAAAACCCCACGTTTGCTATAGGGCTGCGACCCATCATTGCCGCTTGCGAAGCCGCATGGTTTGCGCTAAAGTCGCATCGTTGCAGGTGTCATGGCTAATTCACTTATTTGCCATCATCGCCCACACAACCGACCAAACGCTCAGCACAAGCAGCACTCGCAAACAATCACGTGGCCGCGTTAGCATACGAAAGAATTACCCCTTTGCAAACTATTCGCATTGCACTTTTTAGTCAGCGCAACAAGCCGCTACTAAGCACTATCATTTCAATGACCTTCCAGCCGAAATACGAATTCACGCTAGACGACAGCGTCAATGTTCGCGTAGGCGCAATCGACATCGCCATCGTCAACGCGTCTGATACTGTAGCGCGCGCCCAATTAGCCAAAGCCCTCATTGCCAAGCCTAGCATTCAAGTGCTGCATTTAGCGCGCGATGAAACCGAGCTTGAACCAGCAAGCAACGGCACGAAGCACTTTATGCTGCACAAACATTTAATGGCTGACCTTGTAGCAAGCCTAAATCGCTTCGCCAGCAACGTGCCCGATCCACCACCCCGCGACCCACGCGACATCACCGCACCGCTGCCAGCAGGCCCAACACCCGCCGAGCGCGCCGCCGCCGCACGGGCAGCGGTAAGCGTAGCCATGCCAAAATCAGCATTGCCCCAGCCGCAACAGGCTGGTGCCAGCACCCAACCACCCTTGCGACACCAAGCCCGGCAGCACCTACGCGCCCTCATGGTCGACAGCAATCCCACTGTGCATGCCCAACTGCGCGAAGTAATCGAAAGCATCGGCATGCGCTGCGACACCGCTAAAAGTGGCGCTGAAGCCGTAAAACAGCTCATCGGCAACACCTACAATATCGTCTACATCGACGCGACCAACCCGCACCTTGACGGCTATAAGCTAAGTCGCGCCATCAAGAGCAATCAAAACCACAAAACCACCGCCGTCATTTTGCTAACCAGCCGCGACGTTCCATTTGACGCCGTGCGCGGCGCAGCAGTAGGCTGCGATAGCTACATCCTAAAACCCATCGAACTAAAAAAATTCCACACCGTCACCGTCGCAGCACTCAGTGAAAAAATCGATGCCAACGAAGTATCGTCACTAACAAGGGATCCAACGGTAACCTTGCCAACGAAGAAAAAGTGGGTGGATTCAAGTTCGAAGTGCAACGTTAAATAGCGGACTACTCCTCGGAGACAGATGGTAAAAAGCTGTAGGTCGGGTTAGGCGTTTTTTGCCGTAACCCGAAGCAGCGGTCGATTTATGGCGTCACGGCAAAAAACACCTAACCCGACCTATCTATTTGCGAATCACCAACCGTCCTCGCAATTTAAACACCGACGGCACGACAAAAGTTGCACTTCGAACTTGAATCCACCTAGTCATTACTAGCGAAAAATATGCGGTTGTTTTGTTACGGGTTAGCGTCTTCAATAGCGATTTCTAACGGGAATTAGCAGACGATAAAATGGCTTAGCAATTTTAATAAACAGAAAATTTAGGATGCCAGTCCTACCTACTTATTTGTCGCGTTTCAATACCTTCATGAGATGCCAAACAACGGCGTGCGAGATACCGGGAATGGATCCCCAATCAAGAAAAAAAGGAACCCACCAATATTCAAATAGGTTTGCGATTGGTAACAAGAGCATTGCTGCTGCCCCGCTCAATCCGCCGATTAACGGAATCCACGAGGAAGAAATTTCAACCTTTCGGACATACATTTTCCAAAAGAGGAACCCGTTCAAAAAAATTATCCACACCCCAAACAAAAATA
>JAYUOW010000225.1:0-10940 GCA_043760555.1 Betaproteobacteria bacterium | reverse complement strand
CGCAACCTCGCCTTGCGGTTTTGGGCATGCTGATGGCGTCCGACCATGCGGTTTCGCATTTGGACGTGGCGCAAGCGATCAGTTTGCGCAAACCGGTGGATCGCGTCACGGTATATCGGGTGCTGGAGTGGTTAACGCAGTTG
Organism: Betaproteobacteria bacterium; assembly: GCA_043760555.1. Lineage (GTDB taxonomy): Bacteria > Pseudomonadota > Gammaproteobacteria > Burkholderiales > Usitatibacteraceae > JANMDR01. The sequence continues at coordinate 10,797 of JAYUOW010000225.1, read as the reverse complement.
GGCTTGGCGCATCGTATTGCCTGCGATGACAGGGTGTGGCGGTTTATGTTTAACGCCCCCCCCACTAAAGTCGAGCACAAGCAAGCCCATGAGCACGCGCACTTTACCTGCACGCAGTGTGGCCACATGTCATGCCTAGAATCAGTTTCAACGAAGCTGCAATTTCAATTGCCCAAGGGCTTTAAATCGCGAGAAATTGATTTAATGATTCGCGGTGTATGCGCAACCTGTACTAAGCTTACCGCTAAGCTTACCGCTAAACTAGGCGCATAAATGGCCGCATCTAGCGTCACACCCGTTACCCTGCTGACGGGCTTTTTAGGTAGCGGCAAAACAACGCTACTTAATGCCCTTCTAAAACACCCTAGCTGCGCTAACACTGCCGTACTCATCAATGAATATGGGGATGTTGCCATCGATCACCTGCTTGTGCGTGAGGCCTCTGAAACAATGATGGTGATGAGCAATGGTTGTATTTGTTGCTCGGTGGCGGGCGATATGGTGCAAGCGTTGCGCGATTTGTATTTTAAGCGCGCAAATGGCGACGTGCCGCCATTTACCCGCGTAATAATTGAGACTACCGGCTTGGCTGACCCGGCGCCAATACTGCACACACTGATTCAAATGCCCTTGGTAGCGGCTCGATACAGCTTTTCGGGCGTGGTCACCACCGTGGACGCCACCCACGCGCAAGGGCAGCTTGACACTCAATTTGAAGCGATAAAGCAAATCGCATTAGCCGATAGAATCATCGTTACCAAAACTGACATTGCCACACCAGAAACCGTCACCGCCTTGCGTGAACGCATTGCGGCGCTAAACCCCGGCGCGCAGGTCTACCTAGCTAACCACGGCGATATTGACCCCAATTTGCTGCTCGATACGGGGTTATTCCAGGCTGATAATAAGTCTGTAGATGCCCGTAAATGGCTGCGTTACGAGCAGTTTCGCGAAGTAAATTTAAATCCGTCTGAAAAATTTAAACCGCCGCAAGCTGTGCAAAGTCGTCACGACGCGCGCATTACCTCGTTTTCAATTGTTGACGACCGCCCGATGGACTGGGATCGGTTTTGCGATGCGATTGAGCTGATTGTTAGCCTTCAGGGCGACCATATTTTGCGCATGAAGGGAATTGTGCATGTTTTAAATGAAGCACGCCCACGCGCAATTCATGTTGTGCAACATACAATCTATCCCACAGCAGCATTGCCCGCGTGGCCGGACGACGATAGACGCACGAAGTTGGTGTTTATATTGCGTGATGCCGACGAGCAATTAATTCGCACTACCTTGCAAAGCATGTCCTCCACACCCATCTCAGATATTTGAAGCCAAAACCGCCATGAACACAAAAGTGAAAACACCCAAACTTATCCCCGCGACAATCTTGACGGGCTTTCTAGGCAGCGGCAAAACCACGCTGCTTAAACGGATACTGACCGAAATGCACGGCGAGCGCATTGCCATTATTGAAAATGAATTTGGCGAAGAAGGTATCGATAACGATATTTTGGTGCGCGAAGACCAAGAGCAAATTATTGAAATGAACAACGGCTGCATTTGCTGCACCGTGCGTGGCGATTTAGTACGCATTCTCAATAAATTTGCGGCACAGAAAAAAGCCGGCACTTTAAAATTTGATCGCGTCATCATCGAAACCACTGGCTTGGCTGATCCAGGTCCCGTCGCACAAACATTTTTTATGGATGAAGATGTCGCCGAGCATTATTTACTCGACGCTGTAATTACCGTGATTGACGCCAAACACGCGCCGATGCAAATGGAAAAGCATGAAGAAGCGATGCAACAAATTGGCTTTGCCGATCGTTTATTGCTATCGAAAACTGATCTCGTGAGCGCGGACGACGTAAAGCGCCTCCAAGCCCGACTGCGGCAGATTAATCCGCGCGCCACGCAAACCACGGTAAATTTTGGCGTCACGCCCATTAAAGATATTTTAGATATTCGCGGCTTTAACTTAAATTCTATTTTAGATATTGACCCGGAATTTCTAGGCGATAACCACCATGAACACGATGATGCGATTCAATCATTTGTCTGGAAAGACGCGCGGCCATTGGATATGCAGAAGATTGAATCATTCCTATCGCTGCTGATTCAAAGCTATGGCGTGGACATGCTGCGCTACAAAGGCGTGCTGAATATCGTGGGACAAAACAACCGCATGATTTTTCAGGGTGTGCATATGCTCATGGGCGGCAGCCCGGGCAAGCAGTGGGAGAAAAACGATGTGCGAATGAGCAAAATGGTATTCATTGGCCGTCGCTTGCCAAAGAAGATATTTTTAGAGGGCTTGGCTTTTTGCGTAGCAGAACCAGTGCTCACATAGATGATCAACATAAGCAACCTACATATCAAATTTGCCAATGGTGCACTCGATGTGCCGCATTGGCAGGTTGCAGCGGGTGCGCACACCCTAGTGCTGGGGCCGAGCGGATCGGGCAAATCAACCTTGCTCAATATTTTGGGCGGTTTAGCGGCAAAAATAAATGACGGTGCACAGATGCAAGTGTGCAACGCCGCACCCTACACGCTCACACCCGCAAAGCGCGATGCGCTGCGTGCGCAACACATCGGTTTTGTTACGCAGCGCTTGCACTTAATTAACGCTATTACTGTCGCCGAAAACCTGCGCCTAGCGTTGCGTTTAGGTTCAAATACGCTCAATAAAAATTCTGAAGACGCCCGTATTTCGGGCGTCTTGAAGAATCTTAATATCTTAGACAAGGCAAATATTAAGCCGACAATGTTATCGGTGGGCGAAGCACAACGCGTGGCCATTGCGCGTGCCGTAATTAAACGACCCACGCTATTGCTGGCCGATGAACCGACATCATCGCTAGACGACGACAACGCGCTAAACGCCGCGCAACTATTGCTTGACGCCGCAAATGAACACGGCAGCACCTTAATTGTTGCCACGCATGATTCGCGCATTAAGCACCTATTTGCGCACACGCTGATGCTGGGAGCGACCACATGAGAACCTTGGGCACCGCGTTAATGCTGGCGCTGGCATATTTACGGCAACGGTTTTTTGCGACCGCCTTAAACGTATTGTTGCTGGCAATGGGTGTGGCTACTATCATTATCGTGCTGCTGCTGACGCATCAAGCGCAACAGGCCATGGGGCGCGACGCTAAAAATATTGATTTAGTGGTGGGCGCAAAAGGCAGCCCGCTGCAAATTATTCTTTCCTCCATTTATCAGCTTGACGTGCCTACCGGCAACATCGCGCTAAAAGATGCGCAAGCCCTGCTAAAAAACCCGCTGATTAAAGAAGGTATTCCGCTATCGATGGGTGACAGTTATCGTGGCGCGCGCATCATTGGCACCACGCCCGCCTACATCGCGCTTTACGGCGGCACCTTTGCCAGCGGTGCTGTGTTTAGCAAGCCGTTTGAAGCCGTGATTGGCGCTAGAGTGGCGCGGGAGATGAATCTAACCGTTGGTACCAAATTTGTCGGCGCGCACGGCATCACGCAGGGCCCCAGCACACAGGCGCATGACGAGCATCCGCTTAACGTGGTGGGCGTGTTGGCACCGACGCAAACGGTGCTTGATCGCGTGATTTTGGTCAATTTAGAAACCGTATGGGATGTGCATGCGCCAGCCGCAGACACCACAGCCGTAAATACACACGCAATGGCTGCGATGATGGCAGCACTTACTGCAAAACCGAAGCCGGAAACTAAGCATAATCATGACCACAATCACGACCATGATGACGACGATGACCATGCCAAGCCCGATACCAAACCCGACAACAAACCCGACACCAAACAAATTACCGCATTACTCATCCGCTACGCCACGCCCTTAGCCGCTGCCATGCTGCCGCGCGAAATCAACAGCAATAGCGCCATGCAGGCAGCCATTCCGGCAGTTGAAACCGTACGCATGTTTGGCTTGCTCGATGTAGGCGTAAAAGCGATGCAGGCAATTGCGCTGGCCATGATTATTGCGGCAGCCCTTGGCGTATTTATTGCGTTATCGCAAGCGTTGGAGACGCGCTACCCCGATTTAGTCCAATTACGCCTGCTAGGTGCGCCGCCCTCATTGCTAGCTGCTACCTTGGCAATTGAAGGGCTGCTACTTACGGCCTTGGGCGGTATACTAGGCTTGGTACTTGGGCATCTCGGTGCTGCGGCAATTGGCGGGCTGTCGGCGGTGTCGAATCAGCTGCAAATTGGCGGGCTATTATTTTTGCCGCAGGAATGGGCGGTGTTGGGTGGCTGCATAATATTGGGCTTGTTTGCGGCCTTGCTGCCTGCGGTGCGAGCGTATCGCGTTGATATTTCCAAAGCGCTGGCAGGGAATTTTTAAGGAGTTTGCGATGAAAAAATTAGTATCAAACACACTGCAGGCAGCCGTTATTAGCGTGCTTGCAACCACATTAAGCATTGCGCCAACAGCCGCTTTAGCGCTGCAACCCCCGCCGCAAACCGGGTTTATTGGTGCTGATCCCACGCCAGCAGGGACGATTCCGTGGCAACTTTTGTTACAGGCTAAAACCGTACAAAAGCCAAATAAAAAATTTGGGCCGGTATTTACCGAACAAATTCAGGCATTGGATAAAAAATCGGTAAAACTTTACGGCTTTATGCTACCGCTTGAAACCTCCGACTTACAAAAGCGCTTTTTGTTGGGCATTTATCCGCCGCATTGCTCGTTTTGTTTATCGGGCGGTCCGGAATCGTTGGTCGAAGTCATTGCGGCTACACCGATGAAATATACGCTGGATGCCGTCGTCATTTCTGGCACCATGAATGTATTGAGTAATGATTTGGTGTATTACCGATTAACCGACGCTAAATTAGCGCAGTAATAGTCCCAAACAATTCTATACAGGCGCAAATTATGTCCACTCCACCACGTAGCAGCCCTCCACGTCCCACTTTGGTGCCTGGCGCTCCCACGATGAGACCGCCTGTGCCAGCAGCAGCCGCCGCACTTGGAAGTACCGGCGGATTTGCCACAGACGCCCTAAATCCGGACTCCTCCACCTTTCCGGCATTATACGAAGCGGCAATTTTATACGCGGCCGATCATTACGATGCCACCAAAGAAGTGCTCAAAGAACACTTAAAAACACCGGATGGTAAAAACAATATTCGCACGTGGTTAACGTTGTTTGATTTTTATCAGATCACCGGAAACCGAAGCGAATTTGACGCCTTATCGATGCTGTTCACCGTCAAATTCGAGCGCTCGCCTCCGGGTTGGGCAGAAGCCGAAAGCACCGTTGACCCGCGCCGCAAAGAAAAACGCGATCACAAAGATTTTTTCCAATTTACGCCGGCCGCTGACGGCTCGATGATGACGGAAATTGATCGGTTTGAAGCCTTCATCAAGCAAATGGGTTCTGCGCGCATTGATTTAGGCCGCATCAAGGCGATTGAGGCCGAAGAAGCGTCGATTTTTGCGATGCTGTTACAACGCATCCGTCGCGCCAAAATGCATTTGTGGTTCAATAATTTTGCCGCCATCGAGGCGCTGCTAAAAGAATGCATCAATGCAGCGGGTACGGATAAAGATCACGCACTTGGCTTCTGGTCATTTATGTTTGAGCTTTATGTCAGCGATGGCAAACTAGCCGAATACGAAGATTTGGGCTTGGAATACGCGGTGGCGTTCGAAATGTCGCCACCAGCCTGGGAAGCCATCACCCGCCCCACCGGTTCTGCCGACGAGGAAGACGCCCCAAAACCAGTGGCAGGCGCTGCCATGCCGGTAGGCTATCCATTGAAAGGCGTGTTTAATTTAGAAAGCAAAGACGTGGCGATGGCTTTATCGGTTCACGCCTCTAAAGTGCCGGAAGTAGTGGTCGACATGGGCGCGCTCATGCGCATCGATTTTGCGGCTGCGAGCTACTTTTTTGAAACCATTCGCAGCTTACAGTCTGGGCAAAAGCGTATTATTTTGTCCAACTTAAACGAACTGGTCGCGGCTTTGTTAGAAATATTTGGCATGCAAAAACACGCCATGTTAATGCGCAAAAAGACGGTCTAACCTCTAAACCAATGCCTTGAAGATGCCCTAAAATAGGGCATCTTCAAGGCATTTATAAATTGAAAACCAATACATTATTATGGCACTTGAGCAATTTCACGGCACTACCATCTTAAGCGTGCGGCGCGGCAACCGCGTCTGCATGGGCGGCGATGGGCAGGTGACCTTAGGCAATATCATCGTCAAAGGCTCAGCGCGCAAAGTCCGGCGCTTGTATAAAGATCAAATTTTAGCGGGCTTTGCGGGCGCTACGGCCGATGCATTTACTTTGTTTGAACGCTTTGAAGCCAAGCTCGAAAAACACCAAGGCAATTTAATGCGCTCCGCCGTAGAGCTTGCGAAAGATTGGCGCACCGATAAAGTGCTGCGAAATTTAGAAGCCATGCTCACGGTGGCGGATCGCACGGCATCCGTCATTATCACGGGCAATGGCGATATTTTAGAACCAGAGCATGGCCTACTTTCGATCGGCTCTGGGGGTGCCTACGCGCAATCGGCTGCGATGGCACTACTGCAAAATACCGACCTTTCGCCTGAAGAAATCGTTAAAAAATCGCTCACCATCGCGGGCGATATTTGCATTTACACGAACCAGAATCACACTATTGAGTCTTTAGACTAACCATGATGACACCAAAGGAAATCGTTCACGAGCTGAACAAACACATCGTCGGCCAATCTGCCGCCAAAAAAGCAGTCGCCATTGCGCTGCGTAATCGGTGGCGGCGGTCGCAGGTGGCAGAACCCATGCGCCATGAAATTACGCCTAAAAATATTTTAATGATCGGACCCACCGGCGTCGGTAAAACCGAAATTGCGCGACGTCTGGCGAAACTCGCCAATGCGCCATTCATTAAAGTAGAAGCGACAAAATTTACCGAAGTGGGTTACGTAGGCCGCGATGTGGACACCATCATTCGCGATTTGGTTGAAATTTCAATCAAACAAGCGCGTGAAACTGAAACCCAAAAAATGCGTCAGGCGGCCGAAGAAAAGGCTGAAGAACGCCTATTAGACGCCCTCTTGCCCCAAGCGCGTAGCTTTGATTTTTACAACAAAGCCGATGCAGCAGAGCCGACTGATTCGGCTACGCGCCAAAAATTTCGCAAAATGCTGCGCGAAGGCAAGCTTGATGATCGCGAAATTGAAATTGAAGTTTCCAGCCTGCCTGCCAATATGGAAATTTACGGCCCCCCCGGCATGGAAGAATTAACCCAGCAAATTCAAGGCATGTTTCAAAACGTCGGCCATGGTAAATCGCGGGCGCGCAAGCTCACCGTGAAAGAAGCGCAAAAAGTGCTAACCGACGAAGAAGCCCTAAAATTGGTCAACGACGAGGATTTAAAAACCCGCGCTGTTGCCAATGTGGAGCAAAACGGCATTGTGTTTTTAGATGAAATCGACAAAATTGTGGGGCGCTCAGAAGGCAGCAGCGCGGATGTGTCACGCCAAGGCGTGCAGCGCGATTTATTGCCTTTGGTTGAAGGCACCACCGTTTCCACCAAATACGGCATGATTAAAACCGACCATATTTTGTTTATCGCCAGCGGCGCGTTTCACTTAGCGAAGCCGTCCGATTTAATTCCTGAGCTACAAGGCCGCTTACCAATTCGGGTTGAACTGCAATCGCTATCGGTAGAAGACTTTGAAAAAATCCTTACCAGCACCGATGCCTGTTTAACCAAGCAATACGAAGCGCTACTAAACACCGAAGGCGTGGCGCTCACCTTCACCACTGAGGCCGTGCGCCGCATGGCCGAAATTGCATTTGCGGTAAACGAAAAAACTGAAAACATTGGTGCGCGTAGGCTTTACACCATCATGGAAAAACTACTAGAAGAAATTTCATTCACACCCGAAACCGTGGGCGGTGCGGTAACTATTACGGCTGAATATGTTGATAGCCATTTAAATCATCTTGCGCAATCAGAAGATCTCGCGCGCTATATTTTGTAGCTTTCATCATGTCCGAACTCACCCCAACGCAAACGCCAACGCAAGTTTTAAATATTGCCGCGTATAAATTTATCACCCTCAACGATTTACCCACGTGGCGCGAGAATTTACGTGCTCTAGCCGCCCAAAATGCCTTGAAAGGCACGATTTTACTGGCGCACGAGGGTATCAATATGTTTATGGCGGGCAGCGCGGCGCAAATTGCGGCGTTTTTAATAGAGGTGCGTGGCCACGCAGAATTTGCTAATTTGGCGGTAAAAGAAAGCTTATCGGCCACCCAGCCGTTTAACCGTCTGCTGGTAAAAATAAAAAAAGAAATTATTTCTTTAGGTCGGCCGGACGTAGACCCCGCACTTCAACCTGCGCCGCGTTTAACCGCGCCAGAACTTAAAGCATGGCTCGACGCTGGCCGTCCGGTTCTCATGCTAGACACGCGCAATACCTATGAAGTGGCAGCGGGCACGTTTCGCGGCGCGCTTAATTTAGGCTTAGATAATTTCCGGTCGTTCGCCAGCCGCGAAACCGAAATTAGCGCGCGCGTGCATGCAGAATTTGCGGCACAGCAGTTACCGGCCGATACGCCAATAGTCAGCTTTTGCACCGGTGGCATCCGCTGCGAAAAAGCAGCGCCCTTGATGCTAAAAAATGGCTTCGACCATGTTTACCAACTAGACGGCGGCATTCTCAAGTACTTTGAAGAATGCGGCCACGCGCATTACGATGGCGACTGCTACGTGTTTGACCAACGTCGTGCGGTGGATGCGGCGCTTGCGCCGACGGCACTCACCGATTTTTTGCCGGGGCCAATTGTAAAAGTAAAAACGCAGGCCTAGCAGCCTGTCGGACTATGGCAATCGGAAGCAAAATTTGGCTGCGCCGAGCCAGATTTTGCCCATTTTTTACGTCAACATCGAGCATATTGACTCAAAAATAGGTGAAATATGGGTCGCGCAGGCGGATTTTGAGCCGATTTAGCCATGGTCCGACAGGCTGCTAGACCTGCGCTTTTTTACGTGCCTGCTATAAACCTAGAAACCAACTAAACTTTTAAGCCTTCGTAAAGCTTAGAAATACGCTCCATCAATTCGGTGATGTTGTCGCATGATTTAGCCACAGCCTCAAGCTCAATTTTTGACGTGCGGTTGGCATCAAGCTTCTCGATACCCGCCTTCAAAAACTGCCATTGCGTTTCAGCCAACGCCAGCTCACTCTTAATTTGCGGCGTGTTGGCGGTGGCGGCGAGCAATCGGGTAACGGCAGCGCGGTATTCAGTTTCGGCGGTTTTTAGATCTTTGGCCACAACCACGTTATCGCGCAACCCCCAGCTACGGAATAAATACAGCTTTGCAATACGCTGGGACAAAATACGCGCCGTACCAGCCACCGCAATTAAATCGCCTTGCGGTGTTTTTACATACGCTTCCATTAGATTTGCGCCCTTAGTCGCAATCCATACCAGTTCTTCGTTTTGCTCAGCCAGTTCTTTTAAATTCTCTTGGGTTGCGGGACGCGTGATAATGGTGCGAAATTCACCCCATAATTGATCGAGTAATTGATAGTTGGTTTTAATTTCCGGCGTGGGTGCGGTGGCAATCAACTCTTTTAATGCCAATTGAAAATCAGCGGCGGCATCATCAATTTGCCGCTTCGATCGGGCTTCTAGCACTTTTTGCCCAATGAGTGAAAACGCTTTGGTAATGCGCTCGGCCAACATCGGCTGACGCTCTGCCTTGTTCAGCGCCGCAACGCCATCAAACTTTGCGGGTGCGGCAGGCTTTGCAGCGACGGGCGCGGCGGCGGGTGTGGCAGCCTTGGTGGCGGCTGCGACAGGTTTGGCGGCAACAGCAGGTGCTATCGCAGTTTGCGCAGCAGCAACGGCGGGCAGCAATAAGGCGGTGGCAACAACAGAAACAGCAAATCGAATTTTCATTATAAATATTTCCCTAAAGCAAGTAAGAGCACATAAGTTAAAAAGCTAAATCAAAAAATATTACGACTTGTTGAGCGAAACATCCGCTGGCAACACAAACCCAACAATCACGCCGTCGCTCACTAAATCAAGCAGCAGCGTTTGCAAATCTAGTGTGGCCTCTATTGCTAGCGCGTTACTCGCGGCTTGCATAAACGCCTTACCTGCAGCGATATCCGTTAAAAATTGGAAGGCCGCCGCCGAACAATCCTGCAGTTTAACCGCAATTTCAAATTGAGACAGCGATTGCCGCCATAACAACAGTTGCTCCGGCACGGCGTCCCAGTCAATCGGCAACGTAGCCAAGTCTACTGCAGCCGCTACATCAGAACCTTGATGCGCACGCCATATTTGCGCCACCGGAAATTCACTGGATAGCAACCCACAACTTGGATGCAGCTTAAAGCATAACGCGCCTTGCTGCGCGGGGTTTACGGCGTTGAGCGCATCAAAGTCAAACTGCGGCGCGTCCCCCGCAAAATGCGCTTGATGCACCAGCCATTCAAGCCGCGCTAAGTCAGGTAAATAGGCAAGCTCGGTGGCTTCATTGCGATCTTCCAGCGCGTCTAACCACCGGCTTAACCACGGCGCAAACTGCTGCGCGTAGCCGTGCAAATTACCCGACGTTGACGGCGTGGTGATGACATAGCTGCGGGCTAAAGCCGTAAAAAATGGTTGACCTAAAACCTGAGCAATAACGGGATAGGTCGTTTCAACCGCGCTTAACAATGTCAGCCGCGTATTGTTTTGGTACACACCCATGCCACGGCCAAACGTCTCGACAGCAGGGCTTTGCGGCTGCCACAGGGCTTGGGCAAATTGGCGCTGGACGGCGGCCA
>JAYUOW010000224.1:0-33176 GCA_043760555.1 Betaproteobacteria bacterium | reverse complement strand
CATCATCATCATCATCATTTTCACCATAAACCCAATCACTATCCACCAGCGCAATTTCAATCGCGTCTAACTCTAGCCCCGCTGCGAAGGCCGTGAAGTACTGTATTGCAGCGTCTTCATAAAACACAGCTACCATTTTGGTGGTGGATTTAACGTCGACAATTACCCAGCGCGGCAGCTCGTTAGCTGGGCCTCGCACGGGTATCACTGCATCGGCAAATACCCGCACACCGTTGGCCTCAAAACCCGCTTCAAATAAAGGTTTACGGCGAGAAAGCGTTCTGCTCGTTGTTGCCACCTTGGTGGCAGTTCGGGTAATGACAGCCGCAGCCCCTTCCGTCATCACGTCAAACGTATGCCCGGGGCCTAAAATTTCCCGCGCAACTTTGCCTACGTGCCGGCCTTCTGCAACGCGAACGCGGGCTTCTGTTGTATCAACATCTAATTCTTTTGCATGAACTTGAAGCCACAACCGCTTCGCGCATTGTCGATAGGCCAACAGATTTGATTTTGATAAAACTGGTTTAGTTTTCAAAGGATTGCTTCCTTTTCGTTGATGAATTGCCGGTTGACTAGCGTGCCCCGCAAACACGAATTAGCGTCTGCGACGAACTGCAGAAGGTAGGGATTTTTTTTGCGCGCTGCAACCCTCAGCGCAGGCCGTTATGGATGCTGCGTAATACCCGTGGTTTTTATCCAATGAGAGGTTATGCGTTATTGTGAAAATAACGCAAATGTCCTCAGGCACGCGCGCGCGTATTTCTGTCATGCAACGATTAACTATAGCTAGGGTCAGCCCCGGAGGCCCGTATATAGCAACGAAAATAGAAGAGGGGGCAGGCTCAAACCGTGGCATTCCACCGAGCTGTCGCGCTAGGGATGCACCGGTTTGCGCCTTGACAATTCTTACGTTCGCCACACAAATTGGTTCGAACACGGTGTGTACATCGGCAAGATCTAAACAGATGATTCCTGGGTAGGTAAAAGGTATCAAAGTCGCCTCGATGATTGACGTCACAGCGGCTACGTCATTAGCCGGTTCCGCGTGCGTACTAATAAATCGAGCTTCAACACCGCAGGCGGCTAGTATGGCCGTTATTTTCTCGGCAAATGCCTCATCGGGCGGCTGTACAATTAAAATTGGTTTTGTGTTGGCGGCGTGGTAGCACAGTAGCTCGGCTTCAAGCGCTGCCAGTGCGGCAGGTGTTTGTGTTGTAACCCAAATAAGTCCAACCCCATATCCCGCTATTTTTGTTCGGCCACTGGTAATCCATCGCCCACCAGCGTCTGGTCTTGACGTGTGATTGAATCGTTCGCTATCGTAAGCCCAAAACTGAAGTCGTTCCGTCAGCCATCTTCCTTGGTGTGCGCCGATGACCGTTAGTATCGCGGTTTCGCAACTTTCAACACCGCCCGCGTCATCATAAAAGTCTTGCTCAAGCACGTATCGTTTTAGAGAAATTAAAGTAGTCGTCATATCATGAACCTTCGTTTGTCAGTGTTGCGGTGATGATCGCCAAATTAAGCGCAATCAAAGTCCGGTTTTGCTTGGTAACGTAGCGGTCTCATCAACGCTAAACCCACCTATCGTGGCGAGCGTTGCAATGAAGTCCACCAAGCTTTGCGCATCACTTAGTGCGACCGATTGTTGTGTTTTGTCATCAGTCAGCTGCGATGTATACGCCACCGCAATGGCGGCGTACTCCCCATCAACTTGCACGTCACGTAGTGTAGGGTCAGTTAAAATGACTTGGCTAAATAAGGGGTGCTGCAGGAGCTGTTTGGCTTTTTCTGGAAGCTTTACGGCAAGCGTAGCTTCACAGCTTGTCCAGCCAATTTTCTCGTTGGTTTTTACCGTGCGCACACTGCTCACAGTGAAAGTTACGTGGTTTTCTATGCCCGCTAACAGTGCGGCGGCCACGCCAAGCTCATTGCGTTTTTGTAATAGCGATTTCATGGCGATACTGCTTATCAGCGCTAAGGTTTCAGTGTCGCCGCACGCGGGTGCAACGCTGCCGCAGCCAGTTAAGCCTGCCATCGTCACTAACGTGGCTGATATGCGGATACAGCGATTCAAAAATATTGTTTTCATTTTGCGCAACCCTATTGAACCGAAATTGTTTGCGGCTCAGGCGTGCACGCACCTTCGTTTGGGCCTTCGCGCGTATTTTCAAAAATTTTGCTTGCACTGAGCGAATAATAATTATCATTCCGGTATTCGGAATACTTTACGTACCCGCCCCAAGGTGCTTTTATTTCTCCGCTCTCCGTAAACTTTATCGGAAAGTGTTTTTTTCCCATCAGTGCGTTTAGCTCCGATTTTGAAGTGGGGCTGGTGAGTAAGAAATCTTTAGTAATCGAAGATATTTTTGGACGACCATCGCGACTAAATCCCGCATAAATTCTGGTGTAACCAAGCGGCGTAGTCAAAACAAAATTGAATGTCTTGCCACCGGTAACGCACACCGCTTGGGTATTGGCTTTAAAAAACTCAATTAGCTGGTTGCGTGGTTGATCGTTGCCCAACATCAGCAATTCGCAGAGCCTTTCAGCTTTGCTATTCCATAGTTTCCGATTAAATTCCGCGCATCGCGCAATCCCTTTGCGCACGCTTTGGTCGTTCTTCCTTTGATATTCCCCACGCCGCTGGGTATCGGCGTCAACGGCTTGCCACGTTAATGTCAATGCAAGCTCGCCAATATCTTGCTCAACGCAAACACCGTCTAAACACATGTCCGGTGTGATGCCTTGATTGGCCGCAACTAATGGTGACGAGGTGCTTAATAATGCAGACATTGCGATCGACACAAAGCCGCTGAGAATAGATATTTTTTTCATACAGTTACCCTTTGGTTAGCGCAATAGATAGCGCGTTTAAAATTGGTTGCAGCGCCTATAGTGGCACCTTGATGCGACAATGCGTGTCGCATCCGAACTTGATTTAAAATAGTGAACTTAAATTTTAATGCGACAATAAACGTCGCATACATATGGAATACTTGCCCCATGCCTAAAAAATTAAACGATCACGATATTCTTCTGCTACTGCCGCGCGCACCGCAGCAAATGGCGGTGACTGACCTTCAAGCTAAGTTAGCCAACGCGGGTTTTGAAATCACAACGCGTTCGTTGCAGCGGCGTCTCATCGCGCTTTCTCTTGCCCACCAATTAGCGTGCAACGACAAAAGTAAACCCTACGGATGGGCGCATGCAGCTGAATCTTTGAATTTGCCTTTTGGGCTGTCGATACAGCAAGCGGTGGCGCTAAAGCTTACTGAAAGCTATTTAGCCGATGTGATGCCAAGCGATTTATTTGGCGCGTTAAGCGGCTATTTTGGTGCGGCGAATACGCAACTCAAAACCGACAGCGCCTATGCTGCGTGGATTAACAAAGTGCGCGTAGTGCCCGTTACCCAAGTGTTAACCAAGCAAGTCGTAAGGCGTGACCTTCATGCGCGTGCATATGAGAGCGTATTGCGGCAGCGGGTGCTGCACGTAACGTACCAAAGCCGAAGTGCCGACAAGCCAAAATCATATGATGTCTATCCCGAAGCCATCGTAGTGCGCGGCAACACCACCTACCTAATTGCAAAACACACTTGGGCGGATGAGCCTATCTTAATGGCGCTCCATAAATTTACCGCCATTAAAATTAGCGATGAACCAGCACCACAAAGCGATTTCAATCTCGACGAATTTATAGCCCAAGGCAAGCTAGGTTTTGTAGCCACCGCACCCCAAACACTGCGGCTACATTTTTACAATAACGCCGGTGAGCACCTAGCAGCAACGCCGCTCGCAGCCGCGCAAACGCTAAAAGCAGTTGGCGATGGGCAGCATAAATTAACTGTAACGTTACCTATTACGGAGCAACTGAAATGGTGGCTGTTTGGGTTTGGTGATAGGGTGGAAGTGCTTGCGCCGAAGGCGCTGCGGGCGGAGTTTGGGGAGAGGTTGCGGGTTGCGGGGGGGCGGTATGGTGCGATCGCTTGAACGATGAATATCTGAATTGATAGATCCAAGCTTCGCCACAAAACATTCAATCGGTTCTAGCTTTTCAATATATATGAAGTGCGCTGTAAGTTAAATGTGGTTGATAGCGCGCTGTTTTTTTGCTAGGTAATGTGTGCGCCCCAGCAACTATCGATTGATAGGCCAGAAATATTTATGAGGATTTAAAATAAATGCGTAGAATTGTAATGAGTATGGTAGTTACAACTACGTTCAAAAAAGCAATGCGAGGGGTTCAAGTGATGATCAGTCTAAAGACCCAGAACGCGCATCCTGAAGTAACAATTTTTTTAAGGCCTATTTATGGAAATTACTCTCGTACCTAATTTGGATTTTTCGCACGAGGGCTTGATCTCGTCACATGACAGGAGACTAACTATAGAGAATAGCTTGGTTTCACTGAAGCAAGGTGATTTAGACGGTGCTTGCGGACCGTACGCATTGATGATTAGTTTAATTGCCTATGGCGCAATTTCGAGAAATGATGCGATCGAAGTTTGGCAAGGTAAACTTGACTTGAGAACAAAATTCGCAAAAATGATTTCTAATCACCCAGCTTTGCTAAGAGAGGGCACTGAGGCAAGCGAATTAGTGGAAATGTTTAATGCGATTAAAAGCCAAAAAATCAAAGGCCTCGCGACTAATTCTAAGTTTCAGAAACTCGAAATAAAGCCAGTGGTAGATCGTGGCCAACTACTTTTTAAGCAAGTTAAAAAAACCATCGATGCGGGTCTCCCAGCGATAATTTGTCTTGAGTGGGGTAAGACGAGTGCTCATTGGGTTGTCGCTGTTGGGTATCAAGGTTTTAGAAAAAGCCACGAAGACAAATCTGTTGAGTCTAAGATGGAGAGCATTCTTGTGTTGGATCCGGGTGGAGAAATGCCAAACGTAGGCGCTTGGAATGGCGTGCTGCAGACTCGGGGGCATCAATCAAGCCTTCCGTTCCAGTATTGGAGTACAGGGCAAGGTATGACTGATTGTGATGCTGATGGCGGCCTCTTGTTTGAGGAGTCTTAAATATGAAATCACACCGGTTGCTTGATTTTCATCGCGATAAAAGTGCTACGCCGAATAATCCCAGCTCTTGCGCTCGCATCTAGTGCGGTAGTGTTGCTGATGTCGTTAAACTAGCCAAACAGGTATCCAGTCATTGCATTCCAAAAATGATTAGATTAGAGTAACTAATCAAATCATTTTTTGAGCAGATTAAAACGAATCAAATGCAAAAAAATCAACCCCAATGGCTCTAGCAAACAGCCGCATGGCCGCAACTGACCTACGATGCCGCCGCTCTGCAATCAGCCATTAGCGCCGCTCGCTTAGCGCAAGGCAGGCTTATCGGCAAAGCCGAGGCAGTCGGCGCTGGTGGGCTGTCTTTGGCGGCTACGCAGCATGATGCTTGGACTAATGACGCACTGGCCACTGCTGCGATTGAGGGTGAATTTTTAAACTTGGATGCGGTGCGGTCATCCGTGGCGCGGCGGCTGGGCATTGATTCTAGTTTTACAGCTGCGGTACGTCGAAATATTGAGGGGCTTTTAGATGTGATGGAAGACGCAGCTGCAAACTGGCATTCGGATTTAACCCATGCGCGTTTGTATCGTTGGCAGGCAGCACTTTTTGATGGCGAATTTTCGGTGTTGCGTAAAGTGCGCGTTGGTGCTTATCGTACGCATGATGAGCCAATGCAAATTGTGAGTGGTTCGATTGGGCGTGAAACAGTGCATTACGAAGCGCCGCCATCATCTGCCGTGCCAGCTGAGATGCGTGCCTTTTGTGCGTGGTTTAATCAATCGCGTAAATTAAATGCGACGCTGAAAATGGATGGCATTGTGCGTGCAGGGTTGGCGCATTGTTGGTTTGAAACTATTCATCCTTTTGAAGATGGCAATGGCCGCGTTGGGCGTGCCATTATTGATATGGCATTAGCGCAAGATGTGCAAATGCCGTTTCGCTTGTACGGCGTGTCCGTTGAGTTACGGCGCACGCAAAAGCAATATTACACGGCGCTCAATACCGCCCAACACCACTCAAAGCAGCACGACGGGCGACATCACAGCGTGGTTGCACTGGTTTTTGGGTATGTATCGCCAAGCGTGCGTGAGTACAGCAGCGCTCATTGACGAGTCATTGCAGAGGGCTAGTTTTTGGGCGCAAAATCACGGCGTGCCGCTAAACACGCGGCAGCGCAAAGTATTAACTAAATTGCTGGAAGCCGGTGCCGGCGGATTTGAAGGCGGCTTAACCAGCCGAAAATATATTGCAATGACGAGCGCCGCAGTTGCTACCGCCACGCGCGATTTGACTGAACTTTCCGATGCGGGTTTGCTTATCAAACGTGGAGCGGGGCGATCAACTTATTATGATTTAGCGTTGAGGGGATGGGAATGGAAGGCGTAAAGCAAGGAAATACAAATACAGGTAAGATCGCCAACAACGGCGTGTCGCTGGTGCGCACCATAAAAATTGAAGCGCGAAAACCGTTGCGTAAACCCGGTGCGTGGGCAAAGCTGCCTACAGCTTCACCCGATTGGGATGCCCCAAAAACTAACGCGGCGATTCTTGAAAGTTTAAGGGCGGGCAAATTGCTGTGAAACGTTATTTGCTCACGCACGACACAGGTATCTTGGCGTGGGAGTCTGATTATGTAATGGCAGCGTAGCGTATGTGCTAAATAGTCACCGCCGCCAAAATGAAGTAAGCTATTTCCCATACATTTACCATTCCTTTGAGGAGCTACATGCCTACTCTGACCCCCGCCTACGATGCTCTAACCGCCACATGGCAACGCCTACACCGCTTATCTCACCTGCAATCCATCGCCTCATGGGACCGTTCCGCCATGATGCCTTCGGGTGCCAGCGCCGCACGGGCGAATGCGATGGCGGAGATGGATGGGTTGTTGCATTCCATTCGCACGGCACCGGAATTAGCTGCGCATTTAGAAGCCGCGTCGCAAGAAAACTTAAGCGATTTTGAGCGTACTAATTTGCGCGAAATTAAGCGTGACTGGCGCTCGGCAAATGCGCTTCCCGCGGCGCTCGTGCAGGCGCAAAGCCTAAGCACCGCTAAGTGCGAACACGCGTGGCGCACGCAGCGGCCAGCTAATGATTGGGCGGGACATGTGGCGAATTTGTGCGATGTGGTGAAGCTGGCGCGTGAGCAGGCAAAGCTGCTGGCTGACGACACTGGCTTAGGTTTGCATGATGCCTTGATGGACAATTACGAGCCGGGTATGACCGGTGCAACACTAGATAAGTTGTTTGGTAATTTGCAAACGTGGCTGCCTGATTTAGTGCGGCAAGTGCGCGATAAACAGGTGCGTGAGAATGTGATTGAGCCTGTAGGGCCATTCGCAAAATCGGCGCAATATGCGCTCGGTTTGGAAACCATGAAAGGGTTGGGGTTCAACTTTGAGGGTGGGCGGTTGGACGAAAGTGCGCATCCGTTTTGCGGTGGTGTGCCTGAAGATACGCGGCTTACGACGCGCTATCGGGACGATAGTTTTGTCGGCAGTTTATGGGGAATTATTCATGAAACGGGTCACGGCTGCTATGAGCAAAATTTGCCGCGTGAGCATTTAGGTCAGCCGGTGGCGCTCGCGCGAAGTGCGGGTATTCATGAGAGCCAAAGTTTAAGTTTTGAAATGCAAATAGGCTTGAATCGCCCGTATTTAGGGCTTCTAGCGCCTAAACTAAGCGCCTATTTTGGTGCGCAAGATGCGTTTGAGGTTGAGAATTTAACGCGCTGGCTAACGCGGGTGCAGCCAAGCTATATTCGTGTGGAAGCCGACGAGCTCACCTATCCGTTGCATGTCATTTTGCGCTATGGCATTGAGCGCGATTTAATCGAAGGTCGCATTGATGTGGAAGATATTCCTGCACTTTGGGACGCTGGTATGGCTAAGCTGCTTGATGTGGATACGCGTGGTAATTACAAAGACGGCTGCATGCAAGACGTGCATTGGAGCATGGGCTTGTTTGGTTATTTCCCAAGCTACACGTTGGGTGCGATGTACGCCGCGCAATGGTTTGCCACCATGCGCAAAGCCATGCCAGACATGGATGCACGGATGGCGCAGGGCGATTTGTCGCCCGTGTTTGCCTGGCTGCGTGAAAATATTTGGACGCAAGGCAGCCGCTGGCCGACCGCAGAGTTAGTGACGCGGGCGACGGGTTCAACCCTTGATGCGGCGCATTATCGTAAGCACTTAGAAACCCGGTATTTGTAATCACCTAAAATTTAGGCGTAAGAAAAATGACAATAGGCGTAGGCGGTAAAACCAAAGAAGCCGCATTGGCGGGGCTTTCCAACATGATGGCAGGGGTCGAGATCATTGCGCCTGCTGAATACCAAGAGCGCATCGCTCGCGCGCAAGCGCACATGCGTGCAACCGGCATGTGCGCCATGTGGGTACATGCGGGTACCAACATGACCTACTTCACTGGAACCAAATGGGGCGCCAGTGAACGCATGGTGGGCGCGATTATTCCGGCCACGGGTGGTGTTGAATATATCGCGCCGTACTTTGAACAAAACACCTTACGCGACTACATGGTGGTGCAAGGCAATGTGCGTTGCTGGCATGAGCATGAAAGCCCTTATGCGTTGTTTTTAACTGTTTTAGCGCAATTAAATTTGCCTGAAGACGGCCATATTACGGGCATCTCCGAAGATACGCCGTTCTTCATTGTGGATGGTATTCAACAACTTCAATCTAAATTTAAGCTCGTCAACGCCAAACCCGTCACCGCCCATTGCCGCATGGTTAAATCGGCGAACGAATTAGCCCTAATGCAGCGTGCTAAAGACATGACGCTTGCTGTACACAAAGCCGCAGCCAGCATGCTTTATGAGGGCATGAGCACGGTAGAAGTAGAGGAATTTATAGCCCTTGCGCATCAGCGCGTTGGCGCTTCTGGCTCGTATTTTTGTATTGTGCTGTTTGGCGCAGCGTCGGCTTTTCCACATGGCGTAAAGGACGCGCAAATTTTGAAGCGCGGAGATATGGTGCTGATTGATACCGGCTGCAAAGTGGCAAACTACATTTCCGACATCACCCGCACCTATGTATTTGGTGAACCAACAGAACGCCAGCGCAGCGTGTGGAATGCCGAAAAAACGGCGCAAGCCGCAGCCTTTGCCGCTGCCCAAATCGGCGTGCCTTGCGCTAATGTGGATGCCGCTGCTCGCGCATCGTTAGTAGCCAATGGTTTTGGTCCGGGCTACGACTTACCCGGCTTGCCGCATCGCACGGGGCACGGCATCGGCATGGACATTCATGAATGGCCGTATTTGGTGGGCGGTGACGCCACACCATTGGCGGAAGGCATGTGTTTTAGCAACGAGCCGATGATTTGCGTAATGGGCGAATTTGGCGTAAGGCTAGAAGACCATTTTTACATGACTGCCACAGGACCTAAGTGGTTTACGCAGCCATCGCATTCGGTGGATGATCCGTTTGGATTGGCCTTAGTTTGATGGCTTATAGAATGCCTGAAGATGCCCTAAAATAGGCCGTCTTGGGACATACAATCTACGCCACATAAACCAAAATCGTAAAGTAATGCACGATGCTGCCGCCCAACACGAACAAATGCCAGATGCCGTGCCAGTGTTTAAATTTAGTATCGTAAAAATAAAACACAGTGCCCACCGTGTACACCGCCCCGCCCGCCAACACCCACAAAAACCCGGGCACGGTCAGCGCCTTAATTAACGGGGCGATGCCAATCACCGCGACCCAGCCCATGCCTAAATACAGGCCCAGCGACAACAAGCGTTTTTCGCTGTTAAGGCTCAACTCCTGCACGATGCCAAACACCGCTAAGCCCCAAATAACCCCAAACAACGACCAACCCCAGCCTCCGCCTAAAGAAACTAGCGCAAAGGGTGTGTAGGTGCCTGCAATGAGTAAATAGATGGCGCTGTGATCAAGCTTTTGGAAGACTCTTTTCGCACGGCCACGGGTAGAGTGATAAAGGCTGGACGCGCTATAAAGCAAAATGAGCGAAGTGCCATACACAGAAAAGCTAACGATCTTCCACGGGTCGCCCTGAAGCGACGCGATGACAATCAGAACGACTGTGCCTGCGATCGCCAATACTGTGCCAAGCAAATGGGTGTAGCTATTAAATCGTTCGCCGGGGTACATGTGGCGGCTGTGCTATTGAGCCGGCATTACGGCGTATCCCGCAACGCTTTTTCCGCCGCCTCAACCGCTTTTTCAGCCGCCGGCACCAAATCATCCAGCGCTTTAATCCGCGCTAAATAACTCGCTTTGGGCATGGCGCGACCCGCTGCGCCGTTGGCGCCAGCGATGAATTGAAAATCTTCCGCTGAGGCAACGATACCAGCGTCGCGGGTGGCGGTGGCGGTGACTAGGCCTGCTCTGGCGCTTTTCAAATTGGCTTCGGCGCGTTCGCGTGCGGTGGTGGCACCGGGCGCAGGTTTGGAGCTGCGCAGGGCACCTTCAACTTCGCTGCCGCTGGATTTATAGTTCCCGGGTTTGTAGACGTTTAAATCGCGATTGATCGGCAACTCTACTTTTTTACCTTTTAGCGCTTCATCTTTTTCGTCGTCAACATCGCCTTTTTTAGGTGGCGTATCGGAATAGGTAACCTTGCCGTTTTTATCGACTTGTTTGTACACGGTTTGTGCATCGACTGATGTGGAATAGGCGAAGAAGGCTGTAATTAGGGCAACTGCAGCGCATTGAGATAAATTCTGGATGTTCATTGGTTGTGCCTCCTGATCAAATAATAACGTGGCGCTAGCAATACGGTTTACAGCTTTCATGCAACAGTCCCGCAAACCGCGCAGGTCGGGTCACGTTTGTAGCGCACTGTGTTCCATTGTAATGATAATCCGTGTAGCAAATGCAATTGACCGATATTGTTGGCGCTCAAATTACCTAGGGCTGTGATGGCGAGTGCGGCTTGCGTCGCGCCAACTATGCCGACCAGCGGCGCAAATACGCCCATCGTGGCGCAGCGTTCTTGCTCGTCTTCGGCGGTATCGGGAAACAGGCAGTGGTAGCAAGGTGCATCGGGCTGGCGCGCATCAAAAAAACTAATCTGCCCATCAAAACGAATTGCGGCACCTGACACCAATGGTTTTTTAAATTTTACGCAGGCGCGGTTGATGGCGTGACGGGTTTCAAAATTGTCGCTACAGTCTAAAACAATATTTGCTTTGCTAATTTCGGCTTCTAGCAATAAGCTGGAGAGTCTTGTATTTAGGGCGTCTACAGCCACTGTGCTGTTGATTTGCTGCATCGCGATTTTAGCAGATTCAGCTTTTTGCATGCCTACGCGCACTTCGGTGTGGGCAATTTGACGTTGCAAATTAGTGGCGTCTACATGGTCGCCATCAGCGATGGTGATGTGACCAACGCCAGCTGAAGTAAGGTATAACGCGGCTGCTGAACCTAATCCACCTGCGCCGACAATTAGGGCGCGTGATGCTAAAAGTTGCTCCTGCGCCGCTTCACCAAATTCATTTAACAGCAGGTGTCGGCTATAGCGCAGGCGTTGCGAATCATCCATTTGTGTAGATTATTTTAGTACTCATTTTAGTACTATGCCCGGTGGCAATTGGCTCTTCGCATCAGCTGTTGTCTCGCTTGGCTTTTTAGCAGGGCGAGATTGGGCAATTTGACTTTGTGGGCTGTCAAAAAATGGCTGACCCTTCAAATGTTTAAGCGCTTGTTCCAGCACAAAATCAATTGGCTTACCGTCCGCTGCTTTAGGTGGTTCTTTTAGAAAGCTGGTGAGTTCGTCGCGCGATACGGATTCATAGAGCTCATCGCGAATTTTATTTTTCGCAAATTTAGCCGCAACATCAGCTTCTTTTTGCGCTACTTCAGCCGGTGTCATGGCTTTTTCTTTGGCTTTAATTTGCTCAGCTTCATCAGGCCCAATTAGGTGGCGGCCAAGGTCGGCTTCGCGCGTGGCGCTGCGGGTAAAGCCGTCTTCTACCAAAATGTCTGGCGTGATGCCTTTAGATTGAATGCTGCGCCCAAGTGGCGTGTAATAGCGCGCTGTGGTGAGTTTGATGGCAGATTGATTGCCGATGTCCATGATGGTTTGGACGGAGCCTTTGCCAAAGGTTTGCGTGCCCATTACCTTCGCGCGCTTATGGTCTTGCAATGCGCCCGCAACAATTTCTGATGCTGAAGCGCTACCGTTATTAACCAGCACTAACAGCGGTACGGTTTTAGCGATGGGCGATAATTTAGCTAAATAATCTTCTCGATTTTTGCTGCGCAAATAATGTTCTTTTTGCGCCATGAAACGCATTTTTGAATCTTCTAGGCGGCCATCGGTATAAACCACCAAGGTATCTTTTGGTAGAAAGGCTGCAGACACGCCCACTGCCACGTTTAGCAAGCCGCCCGGATCATTGCGCAAATCAAGAATAATGCCTTTTAGCCCTGCGGGGTTTTTAGCCACCATATCGTTAATGGCGCGCACCATTTTTTCGCCGGTGGTTTCTTCAAACTGGCTCAAACGCACCACCGCATAGCCGGGCTCAATGGCGCGTGCCCGCACCGATTGGATCTCAATAATCGCTCTTTTTACCTTAAATTCAAGTTCCTTGGTTTCGCCTTTACGCAAAATAGTCACTCGCACTTCTTTGCCCGGTTCACCGCGCATTTTTTTAATTGAATCGTTTAGCGGCACGCCGCGCACCGAAACACCGTCGATACGCGAAATATAGTCGCCCGCTTTAATGCCCGCGTTGAACGCTGGCGTGTCGTCAATCGGTGAGACTACTTTAATAAAGCCGTCTTCACCCACAATTTCAATGCCCAAGCCACCGAATTTACCGGAGGTGGTGGTGCGCATTTCTTTGTAATCGTCAGCATCTAAAAACGTGGAATGCGGATCAAGGCCGGACAACATGCCTGAAATAGCTTCTTTAAAAATGCGCTTATCGTCCACGTTTTCAACATAGTCGCTTTTGATGCGGCCATATACTTCCGACAACATCCGCACTTCATCGATCGGCAAATTATGCAGCACGCTTTTTTGCTCGGCAATAGCCGAAAAATGCAGTGATGCCGCCACGCCCAACACCGCACCTAAGCACACGAGGCTGATCACCTTTAGCTTGTAGAAGGGTGGGGCGGAAAGTGTCGGAATGTTTGAAGTTTGCGTGTTCATAATCTTAAAGTGTCCGTAAGTACCGCAACAAAAAATAATTAAATTGTATGCTACTACCGTTTGAGCCATTTTGTTGGATCAAGGGGTGAACCTTCATGGCGAATTTCAAAGTATACGCCCGATTCCTTAACCATGATTGGCCCCGAGCCCACCACGGCAATAACATCATCGGCAGCCACTGTGTCACCCACACGTTTTAGTAGGGTTTCATTGTTGGCATAAAGGCTCATGTAAGTATCACCATGATCCACGATAATTAAATTACCAAATCCCCGCAGCCAATCGGCGTGGGCTACCCGACCGGCGGCAACGGCCTTTACTTTATCACCGGCTTTAGCGCGAATAAAAACGCCTTTCCAAGTTAATCCACCAGCTTCTCTTGGAGCGCCAAACCTGCCGATTAGTTCCCCAATAATTGGCATGGGCAATGTGCCTTTGTTATTACCAAAGCCGCTGGAGAACATCGGAGGCAAGGCTAAGCTCGGTGCGCTGGGTGATTTTTGGTTTTTTTCGATTTTGCTATTGCTATTGCTATTGCTGGGTTTTTCTACTGGCGGGCGGGCTAAATTGGCGATCAATTTGGTGAGGGATTCCTCATCTTTTAACAGCTTGCCGACTTCAGTTCTGGTTAAATCCAAAGACGCGGACACCTTCAGCAACAGCTTTTGATAATCCGTGCGGGTGGCCTCTAATTGCCGTTTGGTGCGGTTTTGCTCGACTTCATTGGCCAAGAGCAATTCTTGCTTCTGCACCGCCATTTCTTCCATGCTTGCCAGTGTTTGCAGCGCATTTTTTTGCTTGGTGATAGTGGCTGCGCGAAGCGAAGCCACATAGCCGTAATAATGCAATTGCCGCTCGGCTTGCGCCACGTCGCGACCTTCTAAAAACAGCCGCAAACTATCAACATTACCGTTGCGTTGTTGTGCGCGCAAGAGGGTGTTGAGCTGCGTTTGCTGGGTGCGCGCTTGGTTTTTGGCGGCGGTAATTTGCTCGGTAAGCTCGCTTAAGCTTGTTGCCGCCAATATTTTTTCTTGCGTTAATTCATGCAGCACGCGGTTAATCTCGCTGATCGACTTTTCACGTGCGCTTAATGCTTCAACCGCATCTGATTTTTCGGCTTCGGTGCTGCTAATCGTGCTTTGCAGTTGGGCAATACGTTCGCGTAGCTCACGCAATTCATTGTCGCGCGCGGTCTTAGGCGACTGCGCCATCGCGATGCTGGCGCTGCACAAAATGCACCCTATAAATGCCTGTAGACGCCCTATTTTAGGGCGTCTACAGGCATTGTTTGTGGCTGGTTTCAAGGGTAGAGTTAAGCTTTCTTCTGGCCTTGCGCCGCCACCGCAGCTACCGCCTTCGCAATCGCTTCTTGGTCGCCTAAATAATAGCTTTTTATCGGCTTCATATTGTCATCAAATTCATACACCAGCGGCACGCCATTAGGAATATTGACGCCCACAATCGCGTCGTCAGAAACTTTATCCAAATACTTAATCAGTGCGCGCAAACTATTGCCATGCGCGGCGATTAAAATCCGCTCGCCACGGGCTACGCGCGGCGCTAATTCAGCTTCCCAATACGGCACTACACGTTCTACCGTATCTTTCAGGCATTCTGTTAGCGGCAAAACCGACGGCGATAAATTTTTGTAGCGTGCATCAAACTGCGGTGCGCGCGTGTCGTTTAAAGCCAGCGCGGGCGGTGGCGTGTCGTAGCTGCGGCGCCATAGCAACACCTGCGCATCGCCATATTTGGCGGCCGTTTCCGCCTTGTTTAGCCCTTGCAGCGCACCGTAGTGGCGTTCATTTAATTGCCACGCTTTTTGCACGGGTAGCCATAGCAAACCCATTTCATCCAAGGCGATGTTTAGCGTGCGCACGGCTCTGGTGAGCAACGATGTATAAGCAATATCGAAGCTATAGCCGCCTTCGCGCAGCAGCACGCCCGCGCGCTTGGCCTCCATCATGCCGGTGTCAGTTAAATCAACATCGGTCCAGCCGCTAAACCGATTTTCAAGATTCCAAGTGCTTTCGCCGTGGCGCATCAATACGATTTTTTTCATAGAATTCGCTAAAAATTTTGTTGAGAAAGTTGCACCGTTACCTTCAATACAGCAACACCGGACGATTTACGCCCTATTTTACGCAATTATTGTAAAATAGTGGGTTAACAAGCGTGCGCACGCCCTCACAAAAGCGTCGCCGCCACGCATACGCTCAACGCTTAAGGGGTTTTAATTGGAATTTTCTAAGTTTATTGGCAATAATATTGAGTTTGCGATCCTTTTTGTCGCCAGCGGTTCGTACTTGGTGTACTCCGCAATGAACAAGAGCACCGGCGGCCTGCCAGAAGTCACCACCCTTGATACCACGCGCTTGATGAACGCAGGCAACGGTTTGGTGCTGGATGTGCGACCCAAAGAAGAATTTGTAACCGGACGCATCCCTAAATCGCGCAATATCCCGCTACTTGATTTAGAAACGCGGGTAGATGAAATTTCAAAGTTCAAAGAAAAGCCGGTAATTTTGGCGGGCTCCGTGGCCAATGCCGTTAAAGCTGCTGCAACGCTTAAAAAACTCGGATTTACCCAAGTTTCTTTACTGCAGGGCGGCTTTGCATCGTGGAAACAAGCGTCAATGCCGGTTGAAAAATAAGACCTAGTCACCATTTAGAACAAACAATAATTCAAGGACGATGATGCCTAAAGTTTTGATGTATTCCACCCGCGTTTGCCCCTACTGCCAAATGGCGGAGCGCTTGTTGAAAGCCAAGGGCGTGACTGAAATTGAAAAAATATTGATTGATACCGACCCAGAACAACGCGCCGCCATGATGGAACGCACCGGTCGGCGCACCGTACCGCAAATTTATATTGGCGATAAACACGTTGGTGGCTTTGACGATTTATCCGCGTTGGATCAGGCGGGTGGATTGGTACCGCTGCTAGCCTAAAATTTTTAATTTAACCGTAATAAATCGCAGTATTCACCCAAAGGAACTCGCATGACCGAAGCCGTTAGTAATGAAAACCAAGCCGTTTACTCCATCGAAAAATTGTACGTTAAAGATTTATCGCTAGAAGTACCAAATGCACCGCAAATTTTCTTGGAACGCGAAGCCCCACAAGTTGACGTGCAATTGCACCACACCTCAACCCGCGTTGACGAAGGCGTTTATCAAACTGAGCTTACCGTTACCGTTACTGCTAAAGTTGGCGATAAAACCATGTTTTTAGTTGAAGCTAACCAAGCTGGTATTTTTGCAATTCGCAATATTCCAGATGCAGACATGACGCCGATTTTGGCCATCGCTAATCCAAATATTTTGTACCCGTATGCACGCGAAGTGATTTCGGATGCAGTAACCCGCGCAGGCTTCCCGCCAGTGCTGTTGAACCCCGTAAATTTTGAAGCGCTATACCAAGCGCAATTGAATCAAGAAGCACAAAACGCCGCAGCAGCAACACCCGCAGTTACGCACTAAGCGTTAAGTAAAATGAGCCATCTACACGGTATGTGTGAGGCCGCATTCGAGCAACGCCAATTTGATTGGCGTTGCTCGAACGCATTTGGGGCATCGAAATTTGCGCTATTGCTGGCAATCGCGCTAGGCAGCACGATTGCCACGGCGCAAGTTTCAACCATTCGTCCGATTTCTAAGCCAGCAGCACCGCCCGTCGCGCCACCAGTCACCGTGGTCGTTGAGGTGCCCGCGCCACCGGTGTTTGTGATCGCTGCAAAAGAATTTCGTAGCCTCGGTGATCTACCCGCTATTTTGTACGATGCGCCGTCTGTCAAAGCTAAAAAACTCAGCATTCTTTCAGGCTTGAATCCGCTAGAAATTTTAGCGCGCACCGACCGTTGGGCCAAGGTGCGCGATGCCACTGGCGAAATGGGCTGGGTTGAAACCAATTTGCTCAACGAACGCCGCTTAGTTACCGTCATTGCAAACACCGCGCAAGTTCGGTTGGCCGCAGTCGCAACTGAGCCCATCACCTTTGAAGCCGAACGCGGCGTGGTGCTAGAAATGATCGGCAGCACCCAAGACGGTTGGTTGGCCGTGCGCCACCGTGATGGCAACGCGGGCTTTGTGCTGCGTAGCCAGGTATTTGGGCAATAGAAGTCTTCGTTTTTTCGTTGCAACCATTTCACTAAAGACTAAAAGAAATTTCCATGCAAATAGCCATTCTCGGTGCCGGTGCTTGGGGCACAGCGCTCGCCGTAAGTTTTTCGCAAAACCATCGCGTCGCCCTGTATTCGCGCAACAACGCGCAGGCGCAATCCATGCGTGCGGTAGGTGCCAATCTGCGCTATTTGCCCGAGGTAGGCTTGCCGCCGTCAATGGTCATCACCAATGTGCTGCAAACTGCCTTAGAAGGCGCGCAATTGGTGGTGGTGGCTACCAGCACTGCAGGCTTGGCACCTACATTGCAAGCCATTGCGGCGCATCCGGCAGCCATGCAAACCTTATGGGTATGCAAAGGGTTTGACCCGCAAACCCAAAGCCTGCCGCACGTCATTGCCGCCACGCATTTACCCGCTGGCGCAAAGTTTGGCGCGTTATCGGGCCCCAGTTTTGCGTTAGAAGTAGGGCGTGGCCTGCCCGCAGCGCTCACCTGTGCAGCCAACGACGGCAATTTTGCCCATCAAATGGCCAGTAGCTTGAGCGGCCAAATGTTGCGCGTGTATTCCAGCACTGATTTAGTGGGGGTAGAACTTGGCGGCGCGCTTAAAAACGTGATGGCCATTGCAGCAGGCATTGGCGATGGCTTAGAGTTGGGCGACAACGCTAGGGCCGCCCTAATAACGCGGGGTTTGCGCGAAATGGTGCGTCTTGGTATGGCCATGGGCGGCAAGCCAGAAACCTTTATGGGGCTAACGGGTTTAGGCGATTTAGTGCTGACTGCAACGGGTGGCTTATCGCGCAATCGCAAGGTCGGTGTGCAGCTGGCAAAGGGCAAAAAACTCAATCAAATTTTGGCCGACTTAGGCCACGTAGCCGAAGGCGTTTATTCTGCCCGTACCGCCCTTGCCTTGGCGCAGCAATATAAAGTAGAAATGCCGATTACCCAAGCGGTTAATCGGGTGTTGTTTGAAGACGCTAATCCGCGCGAAGCCGTCAATGCCTTGTTCGCGCGTGATACAAAGACTGAGTGAGCAAGGCTGAATGAGCAAGCCTGAATAGTTTTTAAGCGTGCTGCAATAGCTGTTGTACAATCTGCAAAAATTAACGCGGCTTTGTTTTAACCCGATTGCAACTAACCCCACCCGATTGGACAAAATGGCTACCAAAAAACCTGTTGCACCAAAAGCCGCTGCTAAGCTTGCCGTCAAACCTGCTGTTGCTAAGCCTGCTGCAAAAGTAGCCGCCGCAAACAAACCAGCATCGGCTGCAAAGCCCCTAAATACGGCTGCCTTGGTGCAAACGCTACTTAAAATTTCCGCTGCCCAAAAAGCCGAAGTGCTAGTTGAAGCCTTGCCGTATATCCAAAAATTTTGGGATAAAAATATCGTCATCAAATACGGCGGCAACGCCATGACCGATATTGGCCTGCAAGAAGATTTTGCCGAAGATATTACCCTGCTAAAACTGATCGGCATGAACCCGGTCGTAGTCCACGGTGGCGGCCCCCAAATTAACGCCACGCTGTCTAAAATCGGCAAAGAAGGCCAGTTTATTCAAGGTATGCGCGTAACCGATGACGAAACCCTAGACGTGGTTGAAATGGTGCTGGGCGGCTTGGTAAATCAGCAAATTGTTACCCTCATCAACAAAGCCGGTGGCAAAGCCGTCGGCCTAACGGGCAAGGACGGCAACTTCATCCACGCGCGCAAAATGACCATTCCGTCAAAAGAAGATAAGCGTAAAAAAATCGACATCGGCCTAGTTGGCGAAGTGGTAAAAATCGATACGCAAATTATAGATTTGCTGGATTCGGAAGACTTTATCCCAGTCATCGCGCCGTTGGGTGTGGATGAAAAAGGCATTGCCTACAACATCAACGCCGATATTGTCGCTGGCAAAATCGCTATAGCATTGCAAGCCGAAAAGCTAATTTTGCTCACCAACACCGCAGGCGTGCTGGATAAACAAGGCAAAATTTTAACCGGCCTAAACGCAGCAAAAGTACGCGAGTTAATCGACGACGGCACCATTTCCGGCGGCATGTTGCCCAAGGTTGATTGCGCCTTAGATGCGGTAAAAAATGGCGTAAAAACAGCACACATCATCGACGGCCGCGTGCCTCACGCGCTGCTGCTAGAAGTGCTTACTAGCGAAGGTGTTGGCACGCTAATTCGCGGCGCGTCAGCGAACCGGGCGGATAAAAGTCGGTAGTTTTTAGCGCACCGATGACCATGCAAACAGGTTTAAAGCAAAAAATTATCGAAGTCTGCAATGCAAAAATAGCGCAGAAAGGTGACACCGTGGGTTTATCGTTTTACGCATTTTTTGCCAATAAAAACGATAACCCAGAACTGTTAATGGAAGCTGCAACATGGTGGATCAAGGAACATAAGCTTGACCACTTTGAGAAAGCGGTGAAGATTAAAAAAATGGTTCAAGCGTTGCTGTAATCGTATTTTTAATGCCTGAAGATGCCCTAATATAGGGCGTTTTCAGGGATTTTATTTTGTGCTTTGTACGCTAAGCCCCAATTTTTATAAAGTAACTCGTGAGAACAAATAATCAATTTAGCCGTGTGCTGGCAGTAGCCGTTGCATTTACTGTTACCCCCAGTTTCGCCAGCGAACCGACCGTAAAAATCCCCAAGGGCGCGTACCAAATTGAGAATATTTTGTTTGGGACCAAAGATGAGTTTTGCGTAAACGATGAAACCAACGCCTTGCTATCGGCCAAAGCATGGAAAGCGCATTTTGAAAAACTAGGCGCAAAGTGCGAACTCACCGATGCACCCCCGCCAGAAGGCATTGAGCAAAAATGGTCAGGTAATTGCGTAAGCCCAGCGTTAGGTAAAAAAGTAGCCACCGGCAACGCAGTCCACATCGTCGTGTTGCCCGCGCCTAACGGATTCACCATCTCGACAAAATCCACGGGTGACGTGCAAGCTGCCATTTCCATGTCTGGTAAACCAAGTGGAGCGTGTCGCGCGGGTTTGCCTGTCTATCGGCCTTGGGGTTGAATCAACGCTATGCAAACCATCGAGGTGGCTGAATTTAGCGTCGATTGTGACGTGCTAATAGATAATGTCGCTGCGACTGGCGAAAGTGTTTGCATTACGAGGAATGGACAACCAATTGCGGAACTCCATCGCGTCGGCGCGACGCGACCAAAGTCGCCGTTTGGATTGCTGAAAGGTAGTGTTAGTGTTTTGGGCGATATTGTTCCTCCTATAGATTTGGAGTGGGACGCGAATCAATGATTTCCTTGATGCGCACTTTGAACCCGTCGCGGCACATGAGCCAAAAAGAGTTCATTTCGTTGCTGCTAGGCGCAGGATTTTTTACCCTGTTTCATAGCGCACGGCACGTCGGCTTTATATTGATTTTCACCGGTATCCCAGTCTTGATTTGGGTGCTTTTTTCTCTGGGCATCCTCTACAAAAGCCAATGGCGGGATCGTGGACGGCTTATTAAAATATGCGTTTGGATTACGGCTCTCGTCGTCAGTATTGGTGCACATTTACTACTTCATCACGTCACGCGAAACAACGCCAACGAAGTCGTTGCAGCAGTCGAAAAGTTTGCAAAAGAACAGGGTCGCTACCCGAAGACAATAGATGAAGTGGGTATCACAAAGCCGCAACTTGCGGATAAATTAGGGAACATGGCGCGTTACCGCGTCAACGATGCGGGACAACCAATTCTCATTTACATGGTCACCTTCATCGTCTTCGATAGCTATCAGTATGATTTTCAAAAGGCTGCTTGGCGTTATCGATCATCGTGATTTGTCAGATTAAGACTTCTAGCTGCTTACCGCAAGCTTAAAGGGTCAGCTAGTTTGCCGCTACCCTAATCATCGTTCCAGGGATCGGTTCGGCCGCGCAGTTGCTTGCGCAGTGAACGTACATCCTCTGCCATTGCTTTGCGCTCCACCAAGTCAAGCTGAGGAATGCTTTCCATCAGCGTATCAAGTTGTGCGATCGGGTAACCAGCGAGTGCTAACGGCCTTGTAGTCGCGGTGATTTCTGTAGACGCTATTTTTGGCATATTTTTTTTCATCAAACCCGCTCCGTCTTCCGAAACAACATCAATGCACACCCAGCAGCAACAAACAACCCGCCCAAAATCCGGTTCGTCCATTGAATTTGTTCGGGCTTGTTTAGCAGCGCCAATACCTTGGCTGCGAAGCCGGTGTAGCAGGCCATTACAAGCACATCGACCGTGACCATTGTTGCCGTAAGAACTGCGTATTGCGGGGCTGTGGAGCGGGTTACGTCTACAAACTGGGGGAGGACGGCGAGCAAAAATACCATGCCTTTTGGGTTGGTTAAATTTACCCAAAACCCTTGACGAAAAATTTTGAAAGCGCTGTCGTTGATGTTGATATTGCTGGCGGCGTTCACATCCACTGCGGCGGTTTTTTCTCTAAACTTTTGGATTCCTAGCCAAATCAAATAGGCTGCACCGCCGTATTTCATCAAATCAAACGCGAAGGTAGATGCCATTAGCAACGCGCCTAATCCTAGCCAAATTACAAACACGTTAACGATAATGGCGGCCTGCAAACCTAGGCAATTTAGCATGCCGCGCGCAAAGCCATAACGCAGCCCGGCCGCCATGCTCGATAGTGCGCCGGGGCCGGGCGACACGCATAATATGACGGTGGCAATAAAAAACGACACCCATGTTGCGGCGGTCATTGGGAAAGACAACTGGCTGAAGATGTCCATATTTAGAGCTTCTTCAGCACAACGGCAGCATCCACTTTAGCGGCGTTTCCGGCAACCGCTTTGCTTGCCATATTGTCGATAACGCTCGGTGCGATAAGCTTTAGCCATTGGCCGAGTTTGCCTTTTAAGGTCATGATTTCCTCGCGCTTACGGGAGGCCATCGCGGCCACAATTAAGCGAACGCATTCTGCAGGCGTCATCACACCGGCTGGGTCTACCGGATCAATGGCGGCGGCTTTGCCGTCCGCGCCCGTCGCGTTTTCTCGTATGCCGGTGCCCACAAAACCTGGGTACACCATCGTTACTGATACGCCAGTGTCGGCAAGCTCAATACGGAGCGAATCAAAAAAGCCGCGCATGGCGTGTTTGCTGGCGGCGTATCCCGTGCGCGTGGGCACGCCCACAAGGCCGGTTAGGCTTGAGATGCCCACAATGCGGCCTTTTGCAGCCGTTAGGTGGGGCAGGGCATAGTGGGTGCAGTACACAGCGCCCATATAATTTACCTGCATGATGCGTTCTAAAATGGTGATATCCGCTATATCCGCAAAGCGCGCCCACATACTCATGCCGGCATTATTTACCAAAGTGTCGATGCGGCCAAACTGTTTTAATGTCCCGGCAATCAGCGCTTTGCATTGTGCCGCTATGGCTACATCAACCGTAAAACAGGCCACTTCCGCCACCGCGTGGCCATGCTGCGCATAGATGCCGAGCACGCGACCGGCTACGCGTTCTAGCTCATCTACGCGTCTAGCCGCCAACACTAAATGCGCGCCTTGCGCTGCCAGTTGGTAGGCTAATTCTTCACCAATGCCGGTGGATGCACCGGTGATGATAACGACATTATTTTTAAAGGTGCTC
Organism: Betaproteobacteria bacterium; assembly: GCA_043760555.1. GTDB lineage: Bacteria > Pseudomonadota > Gammaproteobacteria > Burkholderiales > Usitatibacteraceae > JANMDR01. The sequence goes on along the minus strand of JAYUOW010000224.1, from coordinate 10,283 downwards.
ATTTAATTTTCCGTTTCAATATCCGGTATGTGGTTAAACGCAATCGCTGCTTTGCCGTGATCCAACGCTGCATGTGCACCGCCAAAATACGCCGCTTTTTTGCCGAAGCGTATCGTTAATAAATCTATTGCGCTATTGAGCTTCGTTTTTTCGGTCATCTGCTCTTCCTCCTCGAAGAGCCCATAGCTTTGGGCATCTTTGGCTTGTAGCTGGCTTAAGATTACACCAACTTGCAGTGGCGTTTGCCGCGCGCGCTTGGGAAATTTTTCCCACAGCGTACACAGCGTGTGGATGAGGTTTTGCGTATCTTGTGTGGGCATCATGCGGATGTCGATTTCCCACGTGGGCGCGTTTAAAAATTTCACCTTAATGCTCAAGCGCGCACAGGCGCGATCTGCCTTGCGTAGGCGCATCGCGGCTTTTTGCGTTAGGCGATTTAGTACGGCCAAGGCACTCACAGTATTGCGCAATTCCGGTGCCAACACATGCGAATGCCCAATAGACGCCATCTCGTTTTCGGGCAGCACCACCTCTACCCCGCGCAGCTTGGCATAAAACTGCTCGCCGCCAATGCCGCCCCACACGGTGCGCAGTTGGCTCGCGGTTTGCTTATACAGCGTTTCGATATCGCGAATGCCGTATTTATTGAGCCGCATCTCCATATTTTCGCCAACGCCGTTTAGCGCGCGTAAGGGCAGATGCTTTAATTTTTCCGGCACATCATGCTCGTGCAGCACCACCAAGCCATCGGGCTTTTGCATGTTCGAGGCTAATTTAGCTAAAAAAGTATTGGGTGCTATGCCAATAGAAACCTTTAAATATTCGCCCACTTGGGCTGCCATTTCGCGTTTGATGGTGGCCGCTAACTCACGTGCTTTGTCCTCTGAATTAAAGCCGTGCGGCAAGTCGCACACCATTTCGTCAATCGACAGCACCTTGCGCACCGGCGCGTATTTATCCACTAGCGCCACTGCCTTGTGGTGATATTCCACATACAACTCATGGCGCGCCACCACTAAAATAATATCGGGAATAGCGGCTTTGGCTTCACCCACATTGGTCAATGTTTTAACGCCAAATTTCTTTGCCTCATAGCTAGCCGCAATCAAGCAAGTGCTGTCCGCCAACATTGGCACCACACCTACAGGTCGGCCGCGCAGCTCTGGCCGCACCTGCTGCTCAACGGAAGCAAAGTAGGAATTAAAATCTACTAAAAGTGCTTTTAATGCCATAATTTAATGGCTCCAAGATGCTCTAAAATAGGGCATCTTCAGGCATCGGACGCAGCTAATAAAATAGCTGCCATGGCTTCAAAACCAGTTTGATCTTCCGCTGAAAAACGTGCTAATTTTGGACTATCTAAATCCAGCACGCCAATCACTTTGCCGTCTACTATCAGCGGCACCACTAGCTCGGAAAGGGAGGCACCATCGCACGCGATATGACCGGGGAAGTCATGTACGTTTTCGATGCGTTGCGTGACACGCGTAACGGCGGCCGCACCACATACGCCGCGCGCAACGGGCGCTACAGGAATGCGCACGCAAGCTGGCTTGCCTTGGAAGGGACCTAACACCAGTTCTGCTTTGCCAGCCTCAAGTTTGCGCAAAAAGTAAAAGCCTGCCCAATTTAAATCAGGCACCATTTGATAAATAAGTGCGGCGCAATTGGCAGTGTTGGCAATAAAATCTCGCTCGCCAGTAAGCAGGCTTTGCAACTGGCGCTGCAAATCTGCGAACATCGCGACTTTTGATTCGTAGGTAATAGTTGGGTCAATAGCAAACATAAAGAGTATCATCCGGTGCTGTATATTTACACAGTATAGCGCGACTTTGTGCGCGCAAGAATATGTAATGTGGGTGCAAAATCCTAGATAATGCGTCGTGCGTTTAAACTCCTATTTGGCGTTGGTGCGCCAAGTTTTCTGTAAAGGTAAATCATGAAATCGATATCCCTGCTGTTGGCGAGTATTTTAGTGGCGGCACCCGCACTAGCGCAGGCGCCAGCATCCACGCCCACTCCCGCAACCAACTCCGCTAAAGAGGCAGCGCCCATGGCACCCGTCGCTAAAAAAATTCCTAAAACCTTCGATAACTTTGGTGAAAAACGGGTGGATGACTATTACTGGTTGCGCGAGAAAACCAATCCCGACACCATCGCCTATTTAACGGCCGAGAATACCCACACCGACGCGGCAATGGCGCCCCACGCGGCTTTCCGCGATACGTTGTATAAAGATATGCTGTCGCGCATTAAAGAAACAGACGAAAATGTGCCGTACAAAAAAGGCGATTATTTTTATTATTCGCGCACCGAAATGGGCAAGCAATACGCTATTTATGCACGCAAAAAAGGCAGCCTCACTGCGCCTGAAGAAGTGATGCTCGATTTAAATGTGCTGGCTGAGGGCAAAAAGTTTTTAGGCATTGGCGGGCTCACGGTCAGCCCTAACGGCAAGCAATTGGCCTATTCGGTTGATTTTACGGGCTTCCGCCAATACACCTTGCAAGTTAAAAACCTAGATACCGGCAAAAATTGGGACAATACAGCCGAACGGGTTACTAGTTTTGTGTGGGCGAACGACAACGCGACCTTGTTTTTTGTAACCGAAGACGCAAAAACTAAGCGGTCGAACATGTTGCACCGTCAAAAATTAGGCGAAGCCGCAGCCACCGTCTTGTTTGAAGAAAAAGACGAGCTTTACAACGTCGGCATCGAAGCCACGCGCAGCCGTGGCTATTTAATTTTGACCGCTGAAAGTTCCGAAACCAACGAGCAATATTTGCTTGATGCTAATAAGCCCGAAGGCAAGTTTGAAAGCTATTTAGCGCGTCGTGAAAACATCAAAAATAATATTGATCATAACGGCAAGCATTTATACATCGTTACCAACGATAAAGGCCGCAACTATCGCCTCGTGCGTACGGGCTTAGGCAAGGCCGAGCCAAAGCAATGGGAAGAGCTTATTGCCCACAGGGCTGACGTGAAGCTAGACGGCGTTGATATGTTTGAAAACTTTTATGTGGCGACAGAAAAAACCAAAGGTTTGCCCACGCTCACGATTCATAACATAGCCGATAAAAAATCGCACGCCATCAGCTTCCCAGAACCTGCCTACGATGCTGAGCCAAATCAAAATGCGGAATTTAAAACCAGCACGTATCGCTTCGGCTATCAGTCGATGGTCACGCCCCAATCGGTGTTTGATTACGACATTGCCAAACGCACGCGGGAATTAAAGAAGCAAACGCCGGTGTTGGGCAACTATGTTGCCGCTGATTATCAATCTGAGCGCTTGATGGCGAAAGCCGCTGATGGCACGATGGTACCGGTGTCGCTGGTATACAAAAAATCCTTGCGCAAGGCTGGAACGCCCCAGCCGACGCTGCTTTACGCGTATGGCTCTTACGGTTATTCATTGCCAATTTCGTTCCGATCGAGCCGCTTAGCCCTGCTTGATCGCGGCGTGGTGTTTGCCATTGCGCATATTCGTGGTGGTGGCGAAATGGGCAAAGCGTGGCATGACGACGGCAAAATGATGAAGAAGAAAAACACCTTCACTGACTTCACCGATGCCGCCGAATTTCTAATCGCGCAAAAATTCACGGCACCCAATATGCTGGCCATCCAAGGCGGCAGCGCCGGTGGTTTGTTGATGGGTGCGGTATCAAATATGCGTCCTGATTTATTTAAGGCCGTAGTGTCGCAAGTGCCGTTTGTAGACGTGATGAACACCATGCTCGATGCTTCGCTGCCGTTAACGGTGGGCGAGTATTTAGAGTGGGGTAATCCAACGCAAGAAGCCGCCTACAAATACATGCGCAGCTATTCGCCCTACGAAAACCTGAGCGCTAAAGCCTACCCTGCTATGCTCGTTGAAACATCACTTAACGACAGTCAAGTGATGTATTGGGAGCCCGCAAAATACGTCGCTAAGCTACGCACATTAAAGACCGATAAAAATCCGCTATTGCTTAAAACCAATATGGATGCGGGTCATGGCGGTGCATCGGGTCGCTACGATTATTTAAAAGAAGTGGCGTATACCTATTCGTTTATTTTGACGCAGTTGGGCATTAGTAAGTAATTTTAATCGTCTGGAGACGCCCAATTTTAGGGCGTTTCCGAGCACACTCCTTGTAATTTGAAAGTTTATTTTGAGTAACCTGCAGTTATTTGCAACATGCGTTTTGATTTGGGGCTCCACTTGGATTGCCATCACCTTTCAGCTTGGTGAAGTAGCGCCTGAGCTATCAGTGGCCTACCGGTTTTTAATTGCAAGTGCTGCGATGTTTGTGTTTTGCGCATTGCGCCGGCACCAGTTGCGCTTCACGTTAAAGCAGCACGGTAATTTTGCCGCGCTTGGATTAAGCATGTTTTGCATCAGCTATATTTTTGTGTATCACGCTGAACGCTTTGTGCCTTCGGCGATGGTGGCGGTGGCATATTCCGCTTCGCCCTTTATGAGTATGCTGGGGATGCGCTTATTTTTTGGCGCACCGATGAAAGCGTCCACCGCATTTGCATCCACCCTCGGCATTTTAGGCATTTGCTGCATTTTTTATCCGCAAATTATGTCGGCATTGGCGGCAAGCCCAGCGGGGGCGGCGATAGACACGAGTGAGGCCGCAAAAAATCAGGCGCTAGGACTATTTTTTACCATCGCGTCGGTAGTCGGTTCCGTGGCAGGCAGTTTGGTAGCTACTAAAAATCAAAAGCTTGGGCTACCGCTATTTCCCGGCATTGCGTGGGGCATGCTTTACGGCGGCTTGGGCGCGCTAATCATTGCGCTGGCGTTAGGGCGTCCAGTGGTGTGGGGCACGGGCTGGGCTTATACGGCGTCTATGTTGTATTTGGCGGTGTTTGGCTCGTTAATTACCTTTGCGTGTTATTTGACGCTAATGGCACGCGTCGGTGCTGATCGTTCTGCCTATATTGGCGTGATGGTGCCCATCGTTGCTCTGGTATTCTCGGCCGTGTTCGAAAAGTTTCAGCTCACCTGGCTCACGTTTTTTGGCGTGGGTTTATCGGTGTTGGGCAATGTGGTGATGCTGCGGGCGGCACCGGCCACATCAAGTGGTGCAGCCGCAAAGCCCGGGCAAAAAGTAAACGCCTAAAATAAAAATCACCATGGTTCCGTTGCGTAATCAACTGCGTCATTTAAGACATTTGTATAACTGAGCCGTCGCCGCGTGACGCGATTTCTGAGCACTTGTGGCAGATAGAAAATAGCGTGCTCGACGGTGGATCTGGGCAGATGAACGGTTGTAACTTAGTGATGATTATCACAACGATAAGCGCAGCCCTGTTGCTAAACTAAGGCTGTCGTTGTGCAATTGCCGCGTAACTTATATCGTTGAGTGCGCGCGCTTTTTGCATCAAATTGGGATGATGTGTGATGGTTGGTGGGATTGTTTTTGGCGGCTCCAATAGCGGCGGCGCGCAGTTTCAGCCGTTTGACGACGTGCGGCGGCTTGCTGCGCTTAAGCGCTATGAAATTCTTGATACCGCATCCGAAATTGGTTTTGACGATCTTGCGGCCTTGGCGGCGCACATTTGCAATACGCCGATTGCTTTAATTTCTTTAGTCGATGAACATCGGCTCTGGTTTAAGTCTCACATTGGTTTTGACCATGCTGAAGTACCGCGCAAAAACGCATTTTGCGCAGATGCTATTTTTGATCCCCTAAAAGTGTTGCAGGTGCGTGATGCCACTGCTGATAATCGTTTTGTGGCTAGCCCTTACGTGCAAGGCGAGCCGCATTTGCGCTTCTACGCTGGTGCCCCCCTTGTTACGCCCGAAGGCCACGCGCTGGGCACTATTTGCGTGCTCGATACCGTGCCGCGTACGCTGAGCGATTCGCAGTGCGAAGCGCTTGAAGCGTTTAGTCGGCAAGTGATGGCGCAGCTGGAATTGCGACGCAATATTACCGGCCTGCGCAGCACCATCGGTGAGCTTGCGCGCGCGCAGCGCGACCTTACCCACGCGCGCACTAACGTCAATCGCGCCAAGCAAAGTCGCTCGCGGTTTTTGGCCAATATTGTCAGTGAAATTCGTACCCCACTTAATATCGTCATGGGCTTTGCACAGCTATTGCGTGTGGATGAAGCGGGTGCATCGACAACGGCTGAAGCCACTGACGCCCAACTTGAGCGCAACAGTTATGTGAAGCAAGTGCTGGCGGGCGGCGTGGCGCTTGAAGAAGTTGTTGCCCATCTTTCTACCTTGTCGGCGCTGGATAATCGCACGGTATCGGTGAACCAATCGCAGTTGCTTTTAAGCCCGTTTTTACATGACATCGTGAGCGCCAATCATGTCGCACAGCGGGTTGCAGATGCGAAGCTGTCAGTGACGATTGATGTGGCTTCTAACGTGCCGCAAGCCATCAGTATTGACCGCGCAAAGCTTGCGCAAATTTTAACCGCACTGCTTGAAAACGCGATTAAATTTTCAAGGCCAGATACTGTTGTGAGTGTAAGTGTGGCGCATTTTGCGGGTAGCTCTAATCGTGCCGTGGGCGCGCAAACTGACACGCTGCGCATCAGCGTGCGCGACGACGGCGATACTATTCCCCAAAGCCAACTTGACGCGGTATTTTTTGGCCTAGAAAGTAGCGTTGAACGCACGGCGGCGCGTGGTGGCGCGCGGGTGCTGCAAACCGGATTAGGCGTGTCGGCTGCTAAGAGTTTGGCCAACTTAATGGAGGGCGATATCGTGGTGCAAAGCACGGTAGAAATGGGCACGCAGTTTGTGCTGTCGCTGCCGTTGCCTGCTGCTGCCAACGAAGCAAACCAGCCTGCACCGCATCGTTACATCACAGCAAATGTGCACGCTGCGTCTGTGCCAAGTGCCGCGATTGTTGATGCTCCTGCGGTCTATAAATCAACCTACTTTGGCGATAACTTAGTGCTCGTGGCCGAAGACGATGAAATTAGCCGGATGATGATCGGCACCATGTTGCGTAAGCGCGGCATTGAGCCTAAGCTAGTTAAAAATGGCGCTGAAGCCGTGGCGGAAGCACTCAGAGCCAAGCCAGATTTAATGCTGATGGATTTTCACATGCCGCACATGAACGGCATCGAAGCCATGCGCGAAATTCGTGCACAGGCTGAATTTGAAAACGTGCCTATCGTAATAATGTCGGCCGATATGCAAGCCATGCAGCATCGCGCGCTGGTGGGCGGTGCCTCAGCTGTGATCACCAAGCCAATTGATTTAGCCAAGCTCGATCCGATTTTAGAACGGTTTTTGCGCATTGCGCCATCGGCAGTAATTTAATTGCATCATTTTCGATGGCCTGAAGATGCCCTAAAATAGGGCGTCTTCAGGCATCGTTATACGTGCGTAATGTGCCTGCGTCGAGCCTGTAAAATAGTGCTTATTATTTACGGAGCCTCGACATTCCATGACCGCACCCAACGCAAATCAGCAACAACAATTTATCGCCGCCGCTTTGAGCGAAGCCGCAGACGCGCTCGCGCGCTTGCGTGCAGACGACAAAAAAATCGCAACTATCGCCAGCGGCGCGCAACTGTTAATCGATGCGTTCAACACGAACAATCGCGTATTTAGCTGTGGCAATGGCGGCTCCATGTGCGACGCCATGCATTTTGCCGAAGAGCTATCAGGCCGTTGGCGGCTCAACCGTCGAGCCTTGGGCGCGATGTCGATGAGTGATGTGAGCCACATGAGTTGCGTGGCAAATGACTACGGCTACGACGCGGTTTTTTCGCGGTTTTTAGAAGGCAATGGCAGAGCCGGTGATGTGCTGGTTGCCATCTCCACGTCAGGCACAAGCAAAAATATTCTTAAAGCTTGTGAGACTGCCAAAGCCCTAAATATGCGAACTTTAAGCCTAACCGGTCGCGAAGGCTCGCCAATAGGCGCGTTAGCGGATGTCGATATTTGTACGCCCGGTGGGCAGTTTGCTGACCGCACGCAAGAGCTGCACATTAAAGTGATTCATATTTTAATTGAGCTCACTGAACGTGCGCTTACGCCGGAGAATCATCAATGACTATCGCCCTAATTGTGCACGGCGGCGCGGGCACGTGGCGGCCGGGATCGGATGCTGATGCCATCGCAGCCACCACCAACGCGGTGGCGATTGGCCGTGCGATTTTACTGGCTGGTGGCAGCGCGTTAGACGCTGCAGTAGCCGCAGCGGTGGCGCTAGAAGATGACCCAATTTTTAATGCGGGCACCGGTGGCGTTTTAAACTATGATGGCTTTGTGGAATTCGACGCCTGCGTCATGGTAGCCACAAAGTCAGCCGATGGAAAGCGTCCGAAACCCCCGCAAATAGGGGCGGTAAGCGCATTACAGCGGGTAAAAAATCCAATTTTAGTTGCACGCCAAGTGATGGAAAAAACCGACCACGTCATGCTGGCAGGCGAGGGCGCACAACGCTTCGCCAGAGCGCTAGGCCATGCAGATTACGATCCCATTACCGCCGCCCGCCATGCTGATTGGCAAGCTAAAAAAGCAATCTTAAACGACGCAAATAATGGTAGTAATGGCAACAGTGGCAATGGCAATCTCAAAATGCGCGAATTTATTCGCGCCCATCCTGACTACGCTGGCGGCACGATTGGTGCTGTTGCCCTTGATCACCACGGCACGTTGTGCGCCTGCACGTCCACCGGCGGGGTCACGATGAAGCTTGTTGGTCGCGTGGGCGACACCGCCTTGCCGGGCACTGGCACCTACGCCACGCCGCTTGCTGCCATTTCGGCTACCGGCACGGGTGAATTTGTAATTCGCTCGTTGGCGGCGCGGCAAATTGCGGACAATGTGGCAAGTGGGTTAAGCTTGAAAGCCGCTACAGACAAGGTTCTCGACGATTTGGTCACCGACTTTGATGCTGACGTTGGCTTTATCTGCATCGATGCAAACGGCATTGCCATCGGCGCGCATCGCACCGCGCACATGCCGCATGCGTGGTTTAGCGGTACCGGCGATATTGTGGCCTTAATGAGAGAGGCAACGTAGTGGCCTTAATGAGAAAGGCAACGTAGTTGCCTTGTGCGGCAAGCGCGTTGCGTTGAGCCGAAAAATTATCAATTGTATTGCGTTAAAAAGGTTTTTAAATCATGGATCTCTCCCGCTTCCCGCGTCGCCGCTACACGCCCTTCGCTACGCCGATTGAGTTTTTGCCGAACCTCACCCGCGAACTCAACGGCCCCAATATTTACATCAAACGCGACGATATGCTGGGCTTGTTTCCCGGCGGCAACAAAACCCGCAAGCTAGAGTTTTTAGTTGCCGATGCACTTGCAAAAGGTGCGGACACGCTCATCACCTGCGGCGCACCGCAAAGCAACCATTGCCGCATCACCTTGGCTGCCGCCGCCAAAGAAGGCCTTAAATGCCGCTTCGTTATTGAAGAGCGCATTGCAGGCAGCTATAACGATAACGCCAACGGCAACCACTTCATGTTTCGTCTAATGGGCGTTGAAGACATCACCGTAGTGCCAGCGGGCAGCGACATGTTAACCGCCATGCAAAAAGTAGCAGACGAGTTGAACGCCCAAGGTCGACGCGGCTACATCATCCCCGGTGGCGGGTCGAATGCTATCGGCGCACTGGGTTACGTTGCGTGCGTGCAAGAAATTTTTGGTCAATTGTTTGAGCAAGCACTCCACATTGACCACATCGTCGTCGGCTCCGGTTCATCAGGCACACATGCAGGCATGGTTGTCGGCCTATTCGGCTGCAACGCCCACATACCGGTCATGGGTATAGGTGTCAGCCGCGACCCTGAAAACCAAGAACCGCTGGTCTATCGGGAGGCCGTGGCCACGGCTAAACTGCTTAATCTACGCGGCGAATTTCCCCGTGAGCTCATTAAAGCCGACGGCAGTTATTGGCGCCCAAAATATTCGCTGCCCAATAAACGCATGATTGAAGCGGTGCAAATGCTAGCGCGGTTAGAAGGCATTATGCTCGACCAAACCTATACCGGCAAAATCATGGCGGGTTTGATTGGCTTGATTCGCGATGGTGTTTACAAAAAAGGCGAAAACGTGCTGTTTATGCACACCGGCGGATTGCCTTCGCTGTTTGCGGGGACGGAGATGGTGTTGGGTAAGACGGTGGTAGCGGATGAATGAGGTTTTGGTATTGAGGTGGCTGGAGATGGCCTAGAATAGGGCGCTTTGAAGTATTTTTTATGGCTAAAAGTCTTGGATTCAAAATCGAAGTGCAACGTTTTAATGCCGCCCGTAGTCAAGTTGCGATTGCAGTAGGTGATCGGCACACGGATAGGTCGGGTTAGGTGTTT
>JAYUOW010000223.1:0-3836 GCA_043760555.1 Betaproteobacteria bacterium | reverse complement strand
ATCGCTAAAGGCGTGGCTTCGCGCTGCAGCCCTACGCCCCCGCGCAAGCCCCGTAATTGCTGGGCTACCACGTCATAGGACGGATCGGCTGGTGTAGTTTGCGCCATCGCAAAATCCGACATGGCGGCCGAGGTAAGCAAAATAAACGATACCAACAGCATCATCAATTTGCTCAATGGGTGGCGTAGTAGCATCATACTGGCACGATATTGACGGCGCATTTTTTGAAGTCCGTTTGTTTAGAAATCGGATCAGTTGCATCTAGCGTTACTTTATTGATGAGCTGTGTGGCGTCAAACCACGGTACAAAAACCAAACCTGGCGGCGGTTTATTGCGACCACGTGTTTCTATTCGCGAGCGCATTTCGCCGCGCCGTGAAACCACCCTTACCTCGCTGCCGCGCCGCAATTTTAGGCGCTTTGCGTCCTCTGGGTGCATGAATACCACCGCATTTGGAAACGCTTTGTACAGCTCTGGCACACGGCCCGTCATCGAGCCTGAATGCCAGTGTTCCAACACGCGTCCAGTGGATAGCCAAAACGGATATTCTTTATCTGGCATCTCCGGCGGCGGCTCATACGGCAGCGCAATAATGTTGGCGCGATGATCAGCGTTGCCATAAAAATCAAAGCCGCTACCCGGTTTTACATAAGGATCAAAACCCTCTTTGTAGCGCCATTTGGTTTCTTTGCCGTTCACCACCGGCCAGCGTAGGCCGCGTTCTTTGTGATAAACATCGAAGTCAGCAAGATCATGGCCGTGGCCGCGACCAAACTGAGCGTATTCTTCAAACAGCCCTTTTTGCACGTAATAGCCAAAGGCTTTTGATTCGTCGTTTTCATAGCCAGCTTCAATTTGCGATGCGAGGAATTTATTAACCTGACCGTTTTCAAACAGCACCTGATACATCGTCTTGCCCCTATATTCGGGCTTCTTCGCCAATAGCTCCTCTGGCCAAACTTCTTCAATTTTAAAGCGCTTGGCAAATTCCATGAGCTGCCACAGGTCAGATTTTGCTTCGCCCGGTGCCGAAACTAGTTGATGCCAAAACTGCGTGCGGCGTTCGGCATTACCGTAAGCGCCTTCTTTTTCTACCCACATTGCCGTGGGTAAAATAAGGTCTGCGGCCTGCGCGGTGACTGTCGGATAAGCTTCAGACACCACAATAAAATTTTCAGGGTTGCGATAGCCGGGCAACGTTTCTTCCATCATGTTTGCGGCGGCTTGCACGTTGTTATTTACCTGCACCCAATAGGCATTGAGCTTGCCATCTTTTAACATGCGGTTTTGCAGCACGGCATGGTAGCCAGGCACGGGATTGATGGTGCCTTCGGGTAGCTTCCAAATGCCTTCAGACGTGGCGCGATGCTTAGGGTTAGTCACCACCATGTCGGCTGGCAACCGATTTGAAAACGTACCCACTTCACGCGCCGTGCCACAGGCAGATGGCTGACCCGTGAGGGAGAACGGTGAATTGCCGGGCGTAGAAATTTTGCCTGTTAACAAGTGAATGTTATAAACTAAGTTATTAGCCCAAACGCCCCGTGTATGCTGGTTAAAGCCCATCGTCCAAAATGAAACTACCTTAATTTTTGGGTTGGCGTACAGCTCGGCCAAAGCCTTTAATTTTTCAACTGAAACACCAGATAATTTAGATACATATTCTGCCGTGTAGGGCTTTACAAACTCACGAAACGCATCAAAATTAGAAGGCTTCATGTCGCCCGCATTATTGGCGTTTTTCGCCTTTTTTTCCAGCGCGTGCGACGGCCGCAAACCGTAGCCAATATCTTGCGCACCAAGTTTGAAGGTGCAGTGCTTACCGACAAAATCTTTATTTACACGATTGGTTTCAATAATGTAATTAGCGATGTAATTGAGTATCGCCAAATCAGTTTGCGGGGTAAAAATAATCGGCAAATCAGCAAGCTCAAAGCTACGATGCTCAAACACCGACATCACCGCCACCGTTACATCAGGGTTTGAAAGCCGCCTGTCGGTCATGCGTGACCATAAAATGGGATGCATCTCGGCCATGTTAGAACCCCACAGCACAAAGGCATCAGCCACTTCAATATCGTCATAGCAGCCCATCGGCTCATCCATGCCAAAGGTGCGCATAAAGCCTACTGCAGCAGACGCCATGCAGTGACGCGCGTTGGGATCAATATTGTTTGATCTAAAGCCCGCCTTAAATAATTTATTGGCAGCATAGCCTTCCCAAATAGTCCATTGCCCTGAGCCAAACATGCCGACTGCGGACGGGCCTTTTTTCTTCAGCGCTTCTTTAAATTTAAGCGCCATGACATCAAACGCGGTATCCCAGCTAACGGGCGTAAATAGGCCATTCTTGGCGTATTTTCCGTCTGTCATGCGCAACATGGGCGAAGTTAAACGATCTGAGCCATACATAATTTTTGAAAGAAAATAACCCTTCACGCAGTTAAGCCCGCGATTCACTTCCGACTGCGGGTCACCATGCGTTGCCACCACCCGATCATTTTTAACTGCCACCACCACACCGCAGCCGGTGCCGCAAAAACGACAGGCCGCCTTGCTCCATTTAAGCTCGGTTGCTTTCGCGTCAGTAGTGATATTGGCGGCATCTGTCGGCACGGATATGCCGGCGGCGGATGCAGCCACCATGGCAGCGGATGCGCGAATAAAATCGCGGCGGGTTAGTGGAATAGGGACAGTTTTTAATTGCACGGCATAGCCTCTTGCATAATGGTTTCGTCTTCGGCGTGTTGATAAACTAAATCCACGTTCAACACATGATCAAGCTTGCGAATAAGGTCAATGGTGTCGAGTACATTTGGGGTTGAAGTGCCCTCTACCACCACCACCAGTTTGCTCACGCCATCGCTGTTAAACACGTCGCAGTGCGGTATGCCGTCGATGGCTTCATGCACAACACCTAAGTGCTGCGGTTTGACGCGAGCAATGCAGCTCGCGATGATTAAGTCAGCCACGGCAGACCTTTCGAGTTGTATTAGCTGGTAGGCGGCCCAGCAAACATTTGATAAAGCCAAATAATTAGCCCATACGTGCCCACCAACGCCACCGCCAAAATCGGTGCTAAAAACACCGTTAGGAAAATGAAAATGCCCCGCTCGTGGCGCTTCTCGGCTAACGCGTTGGCGTCATTATTTGTAGTAGCCTGCGGATGCAGTGGTGGCGTTTTCATACCGCAATCATCGCGCGGCGTAGATGGCTCGGTATTGATCTATGTCAAGGGTAGGCTAGAAATATTGAATCATATAGCTTGGCGGAGATCGAAAACCAACTAAACGATGCCTGAAGACGCCCCAAAATAGGGCGTCTTCAGCCATTATTTTGGATTCAAAAGCGGGTAAAATAACCAGTCATTATTATTGCAAAGAGAGTGAATCTGTGGCCGCAACAGTAGTTTCAGGCACTTTACGTATCAGCATCAGCCTGATGCTGGTCTCAGCCGCTGCGCTGGCGGGTTTTTGGTTACGGTCGCCGCTGATTATTTTATTGATTGGCTTGGCATTTACGATTGGCTACATTGCGGGCAAGCAGCAGAATTGGCGCGGCATTGGCGTAAAGGCGCTGTTGCTTAATTTGCCGGTCGCGTATTTGATTCAACTTATTTTAGTGGGTATTCTTTATTTGATTGGCTTAGGCGTAGCTTCGCTGCTTGGGCGCTCTGGCGTGGCTGATGCGCTCACCACAACTGATTTTTGGCATGCAGCCGCGATTGCCGCGCTGGGTTTGGTAGCAGGGTTGGTGCTGGAATGGCTAGAAACGGAACGCAACGTTTTACGTGGCGCAGACAATGAATTGGTCGATGATGAAAATGAGGAGCAAG
>JAYUOW010000222.1:0-3836 GCA_043760555.1 Betaproteobacteria bacterium | reverse complement strand
GTATAGTCACGTTGGCGAGCGGTTGATCACTTTGTTTGTACACCACGCCAGTAACAATTGTTCCTCCACGACGCAACAGGCCTTTTTCGGCATTTGCAACTTTTGCGACGACCGACATAGAATCGTTGCGCCGAAGATTCAACATGCTTGGAAGCCGCCGATCGGTGCGCCACTTACCCCCTTTATGTACGTCACTTGGCTTCCATTTTTCAGGGTCATCTTCACCTGCTTTTGCTAGCGACCGAATTGGCTCTGCAGTGAGCACACCGTCTGACGCAAACGCACGTATTGCTTTTACGCTTTGACCGATGGCGCCGCTTGCCGCACCACCAACACCTAAAGTGGCTGCGTCATTATTGTGCGTATAGCCCGCGATGCTCGTTGCGCTAACGATAGGTAGAGTTGTTTGGTCACTAACGGGCAATACAGCTTGAAGGCGAGAATCAGGCAAGCCAGTTGCAGCATGAATACTCGTGCTAAACGTCATCGCAAAAAAAGGCAATGACAGCCCCTGCGCGTCTGCAGCACCATTAATAAAGAGGTTGTATCGCGCACCTGGAAACAAATCCTGCCTTGAGGTTACAAACGCAATGCGCCCATCTTCTGCGGGCACTACATTTATTGCGGTAACGCCTTGGGGTCCCAGTAAAGTAATTGTTTGTTCGTTCAAAGTTTCTACTTTGAGCGGCTTGGAAAAACGCAATGCAATAAGACCATCATGCGCAAAATTGCTTGATTCTGGCGCTGGTATTGTTTCGGTAAGGGCAGGATTCAAAAGATTTAGCATCGTGAGTTCAGTCTCCGCGCGCACGCGATCCACATCAAGAAACCTAACTTTTTTAGGGTCGAATAATGACGCGCCTTTGTATTGCCGCCCTTCGGCGTCATAGCCGCCTAGCATCAAAACACGACCGTCTGCAAGTAAAGTAGCACTGTGGCCATATCGCGATGGGTGCAATTCAGCCGTTAACAATTCAATCTTGCCGGTTTTAATGTCAAACAATTCAGACTCATATAACGCGCCTATCTCCGGGTGCCAACCGCCCGTAACCAACAGCCGACCATCGGTGAGAACAGTTACGGAGTGTCCCGCGCGCGCGGTTGGCCATCCGCCCGTTGCAACTAAAAAGCGATTGCTTTTTGTATTGTAAATTTCTGCGGGTGACACTAATTTTCCTGACGCGTCAATCCCGCCGAGCACCAAAACGCGGCCATCTGGCAACATAGTTGCCGAATGATTAGAACGCGCAAAATTTAACTGCCCGCCGTCGCTAATTGAGCCAACCGAATCACGAATTAGCGCATTTTTTAATGCCACTTTATTCTCATTGCCACCGATAATTAACTGCTTACCATTGGGTAGTTTTGTAATCGTTTGTCCAATATGACTAGCGGCAGCCTCATCAGTTTGAGGCGTAAGTGTTGGCGTGGCGCCGGCAGAACCAATACCTAAAATGGCAAAGCCTAAGATCAAGGCAACATATTGCAGAAGATTCCTAGTTACTTTCGCGATATAGAAATATAGATGGGATTTTTTAAACATAATTTTCTCCGCTGCATTAAATAAAATAGTATTTTTTAATTTTGAATTAGGGTGTGATTAGCTTCAGCGCAAACGTCGCACTGCTGCCGCCAGTAAGGTCGTCTACTATGATGGTGTGCGTGCCGCTGACTGTGAATGCCGGTAGCGCCATCGTGCCGCCTGCGCCGCTTAGGTTTAGCTGTTGCCATGCACCACCGATATTGATCCCCGATTGGCTAATGGTGTCGGTGGGGCGGAATACAAACACGCCTAGCGTGCGTCCCGTTGTAGGGCCGGTAACTAATTGCGCTAACTCTATACTTGCCGTCTGCCCTGCCGTGCCAGTAAAGGTATAGCGCCCGTTTTGACCAACCTTCAAGCTCACGCTTTGCGCTACGTTAGCAACTAATGCGCCAGTTACATCGTTGTTGGCTTGTAGCTTGAAGCTGCCCGTGGCAGCTTGCAGAAATACGACCGTTACGCTGTAGGCACCTGCAACAGCATTCATTACTTTGAGCGAACAGCTGGCGTTGCTTAAATAACAGTATTGCGCCGCCAAATACACACCACTTGGCGAATAGAGTGTAAGGGTGGCATAGCTAGACGTATTGGGTATAACAGCAAGCTCGCTTAACCCTATACCTATGTTTTGCCCAACTGTCGCCGTAAAGCTGTAGCGCGCGTTTTGCCCCGCACGTGCAACCGTCACGGCTGTGCTGGTGGCGCTGTCGAGCGTTAAAGTGCCTGCAACTGCGCTGGATAAGGCTAGGTTAAAACTCGCAGAAGTGACTGCTGCCGGTGGCGTAATAACTAAGGCATAAGTACCGGCAATGGTGGCGTTTAGCAGGGTGAGACTGCAACCAGTTGGCCCTGCGTAGCAACTAGTGCTGGTAATTTGACCGCCGTCTGGTCTGTATAAAGTCATTCCCGTTGTGCTGCCATTGACTGGGGTGTAGCTCAATGCCGTCAATCCGATACCGTAGGTTTCGCCTAACGCTACGTTGAAGATGTAGCGCGGGCTTTGTCCGGCTGCTGTCGTCGTTACCGCTGTTGGCACCGCATCAGCTACTAACGGTATGCCCGCATCTAGCTTTAGCGCAAAGGTCGCACTACTGCCGCCAGTAAGGTCGTCCACTATGATGGTGTGGGTACCACTGACCGTAAACGCCGGTAGCGCCATCGTGCCGCCTGCGCCGCTTAGGTTTAGCTGTTGCCATGCACCACCGATATTGATTCCCGATTGGCTAATAGTGTCGGTGGGACGAAATACAAAAACACCCAGCGTACGCCCCGTTGTAGGGCCGGTAATAAGTTGGGCTAACTCTATACTTGCGGTCTGCCCTGCCGTACCAGTAAAGGTATAGCGCCCGTTTTGGCCAATCTTTAAGCTCACGTTTTGCGCTACGTTGGCAACCAACGCGCCCGTTACGTCGCTGTTGGCTTGTAGCTTGAAGCTGCCCGTGGCGGCGGCTGGAAATACGACCGTTACGCTGTAGGCACCTGCAACAGCATTCACTACTTTTAACGAGCAGCCATTACTCGGACCACAATTTTGCGCCGCTAAATATGCACCGCTTGGCGAATAAAGCGTTAGCGTGACATAGCTGATTGCAGCTGGAGCAATCACAAGCTCACTTAACCCTATGCCTATGTTTTGCCCAGCCGTTGCCGTGACGCTGTAGCGCGCGTTTTGACCCGCTCGTGCAACCGTCACGGCTGTGCTGGTGGCGCTGTCGAGCGTTAAAGTGCCTGCAACATCGGCATTAACCTGAATTTTGAAGCTACCTGTCGCCGCCTGCGGAAAAACAACCGAAACGCTGTAAGTTCCAGCTACTGCATTCGTGATTGCGAGTGTGCAGCCATTTACGCTTGCGTAGCAGGTTGTGGTGGAGTGCACGGCACCCGTCGGCAAAAAGAGTGTTAACACGGCATTTCCTACCGTTGCGGGCAACGTTGTTAATTCCGTCAGGCCTATTCCCAAATTCTGCCCAGCCGTTGCCGTAAAACCATAGCGTGCGTTCTGCCCGGCTCGCGTGACCGCTACCGCTGTACTGGAGGGATTGTTGATGGCTAAAATACCTGCAACATCTGCATTAACCTGAATTTTGAAGCTTCCCGTCGCCGCCTGCGGAAAAACAACCGAAACGCTGTAAGTTCCAGCTAATGCATTCGTCAGCGGAAGTGCACAGCCATTTGAACTCGCAGAACATGTTGTTGTGGAATGCACCGTTCCGGTCGGCGAATAAACTGTAAGCGCGGCACTTCCCACTGTAGCGGGCAAAGTCGCCAGATCCGTTAGACCTACGCCCAAATT
>JAYUOW010000221.1:0-11137 GCA_043760555.1 Betaproteobacteria bacterium | reverse complement strand
GGTACTTACGTCGAAAAAGCCGCGAGAGCCGGGCTACGGCACCTAACACGCCGTCGTTCCCGCGTAGGCGGGAAGGACAAAATGTTGAGCTTTGCGGTAATTATTATTGCTCTGATATGAAAATGGAATTAGTTGTGAAGAATAACTGAAAACGTCCGTATTTAGGGCGTCTTCAGGCACTTTTTACAGAGACCGCTAATCACACCGCATCACCCCACGCTCACACACTAGCGTACGCATAGGTGCTGTCACGCCATTGATGGTGGGTTTTTCTAGCGCCATCTGTGGCTTGCCGGGTTCATCGGTGCCGATGATTTTCGGGTTGATGAGCTGCTTTAACTGCGCGTTCGATAGCTTATTGAGCGCAGGGCTATTGTGTTCTTCCCATCTGGTGCCTAGGCTTGGAATGTACCAACTATGGCCGTTGGTGGTGGCGGTATCCATGCGTGCGCCAGCGTTGGCAAATGCGGCAATTAGGTTCGGGTTGCGATGCTCGGTGATGCGGCGCTGCGCAACAAGCAGCACATTGCGCGGAAACTTTTGCGTGCCTGTAAATGGTGCTTCTAGCGCGTCAATTGTTGGTGCTAATTGTTTATCTAACTTCGCCAAGAGTGCCTTATTTTGGGCATCTACAGGCGATGTGGCCTCTTCGCCATCAAGCCTGTAGCGTCTAAATAGCCACCAAACAGATGCTGGTAAGAGGGCATTATCATCGCTGTATTGCGCCAATACTGCATCGACGGTTTCGTTCGAATTACATCCTGCATCTAGCAAAATTTCGATTGCGGGTAGCGGTGCGTGGGGAATGATTTCGCGCAGCAGGGTGACGCCTTTTGCGGGCGGCATATCGTAGGAATACTTTTGCATTGGTGCTGCACACACGTCAATTTTTTGCGCGATTAAAAAACGTAACCACTCTGCAAAGTCAGCGCGCACAAGCCCATCGCGTAGCAGTTTATCGCTGGTGGAAACATCATAATTATTGATGCCGCCTTCGGGCAATGGCCGCAAACCCATGCGCCACAAATTTTTGTTTTCACAGTCTAATGCCATGCCAGAACCCGCCATAAATTTAAGGTACGGCAGCTTGCGGTACTCATGCAAATTTCGCAGCACAGTGCAGTAGCCATCGGCTTCATAACCAGCATCCATGCGGGTTTTGAGTGCGGGCATGAGTAATTTAAACATCTCAATCTGCGGTTTTTTCACGCTGCATTCGCTGATAATTCCCGATAGCGCAAAGCGCGGTAGCCACGGGCCATTGACCGGTTTTTCTGCGCCAATGCGAGCGGTAATTTTATCAACATCGCCGGCGCACGCTTCTTGATGCAGTGGATTTTCTCCCATGGGAATGGTGCCACGATCATAGTCGCGTATGACTTGGGCAGCCTTCACCGCGGCTTCACGAGCGGCTTTTAAATCATCAAATACTTGGCATGACTGGATGGGCAAGGTGGCTAGTTGGGCTTGCCATGCAGCGTGGTCGTAGCGATATTTAAGCGACGCTTCACGCGAAAAATAGCGATAACCACGACGCCCACCCAACGACATTCTTTCGCCCCAATGCACCACCAGCGGCGCATCGATATTGTTTTTCAGCTGACCTTCTAAATACGGCAACTGTTTATCGTCCGCCGCATAAACTTTGGCGCAAGGCAGGCTATTGGCGGCATTCGTTGCGGGCAAGTCAGGTACTGCTTGACGCAAGCCGTTAAGCCAAAATATTTGCGTCACGGTGTAAATGCCTGCAGGCAACTTCATGCTGCTGTCGGGCACGGCATCGTAGGCAAGCGCTGCATACTCTTTCATGCCCGGCAGGTCAGCCAGAGGGCGGCCAGCGAATGTTGCAGTGGCTTGGCGCATATCTTCAAAAGGAGAGGCACGGCTGCTGTCTTTTGCTTGCGCCCGCAAAATAGCAACACTGCGCAGTGATTCCAACAGCGAGCGACCGACTTGGTCTACTGCAACCGGTTTTGGTAGCTTAATATTTACTGTAACGGTGATGCCAGCTTGCGTGGCCGCATCGCCAGGAACCAATAAATACGGGGCTTCCAAGACACTTTCAATCTCCAACAACTTTGTGACAGCAGCGTGCTTACTTGAGAGCATGCTGGGCTCGATTACCGAATACATCATCATTTTTGCAAACCAGTAAAGCCCAATTACCATCACGACCAAAGCAATTATTTGTAACACCCGCACCCAAATGGCGCGGCTATTTGAGAGAAGTGACGCCGCTGGCACGCAGGCCGCCAAAATCATGCCGCCTACGCTTAATAAAAACGTCGCATTGCTAGCTGCAGAGCCATGCGCCAACCCATAGCCTGCGATAACAACCGTAACAGAACCAGCGACGACGATGGCTAAAAAATACGGTATCAGCAGCCAACGCGCCCACACTACCACGCGCCAAAATGGATGGGGTGGTTGGGGATTTTTCACACTACTTTCCACGATAAAATTCCTGCAAACTTAAATCAGCGTAGTCACGTTTGCGGCCTTCTAGCACATCGCGCAGGCGCGGATTATTGGTAATATCTACCGACGCTTCAATAGATGCTTCCACCCTACTGCCCCACGCAAATTGCTCCACTAAATCAGCAAACTGAATTTGGTCTAGCGTTTTTAGCAAGCGGTAGCGACCATTAATTAAGCTTACCGTTTTAGCGTCCATTAGCTTATGCAAAATATCTTCGGCTTGGTCAATTGGCATCGGGGCGCGATGCCGCACTTGTTCAAAAGTTTGCCCTGCATATCCGGCGTTGCTGCCCGTGGATAGGGCTTCTTCACGGTGCTTAGCCATTGATAGCAGCACGGCAATAGCATCGCGCAACCGATGTGCGGGATAAGAAAATTCCTGCAGCTCATGCACCCGCGCTGAACGAAAATATGACAGTGTGGCGGCGATTTCTGCGCCTAACAGCACCACGAGCCAACAGCAAAATACCCACAGCAAAAATATCGGGATGGTTGCAAACGCGCCATATACAACGCTGTACGATGGAAACGCCTTCATGTACAACACAAAACCATGCTTCGTTAGCTCAAACAACAGTGCTGCAAACACAGCACCAACCAGCGCGTGCCGCGTGGGCACGTAGCGTCGCGGCACCATGCGATAGGCCATAAAAAGAGCAGCCGCGGTGAGCAGTACTGGAAACAGCCGCAGCAGTGCGTCATCGAGAAAAGGCAGTGCGCGTTCTAGTTTATTTGCAGCGCGAATCAATTGCGCATTGATGGATAAGCCCATGCCGATTAAAATCGGCCCCGCGATGATTAGCGCCAAGTAAGTGAAGGTGCGCTTTAGCCAATTTTGCTTACGTTTTGCACGCCAAATTGTATTAAAGGCATCATCAATAGTGAACATCAGCGCAACGGCGGTGAATGCGATAATCACCAAGCCGATGAGCTTTAATTTAATGGCGTTTTCGGCAAACTGTTGCATATAAATGCCCAGCACTTTGCTGGATAAATCCGGCACCATATTCTTCAGCACAAACACCTTAAACGCCGCCACAAAATCACCAAAAATTGGGAATATTGCGACCACCGTGAGCGCCACCGTAAACAAAGGCACAAGCGACAGCAGCGTGGTGTAAGTTAAGCTACCGGCAATTTGTAAGCAACGATCATCCAACAGTCGCGCACCCAGATAGCGCACGTAACGCCAGATGATGCTGAGCAAATCGCGAATGGAAAGACGGTGCAGTTTGGAAACATGCGGTACATTATTTTCTACAGACATAGCAGGAATATTAAAGCGGGAAACCGCCTATTTTACGCGGCTGCACGGTGCTTGCCTGCATTGGCACAGTATAATTTTAGGTCGCCTATTTGGCGCCATTTTTAAAAGCAGAAAACGATGGCTGAAATTTTAGTGTTGTACTACTCCCAATCGGGTTCGGTTGCGCAGCTTGCGAACCACATCGCACGCGGGGTCGAAAGCGTGGCAGGCATGAGCGCACGCGTGCGCACGGTGCCGAAGGTTTCCACCGTAATCGAAGCGACCGCGCCAGAAATCCCCGTCGCCGGCCCGCCCTATGTTGAAGCCGCTGATTTAATCGAGTGCGTGGGCTTGGCGCTAGGCTCGCCCACGCGCTTTGGCAACATGGCAGCACCCGTTAAATACTGGCTAGACGGCTTAGGCGGCGAATGGATGCGGGGCACCCTCACCAACAAACCTGCAGGCGTTTTTACGGCCTCTAGCTCATCCCACGGGGGCAATGAAGCCACCCTGCTCAGCATGATGGTGCCGCTATTGCACCACGGCATGGTGATTGTCGGCGTACCCTACAGCCACGTACCGGCACTGAGCACCACGCAAAGCGGCGGCACGCCCTATGGGGCGAGCCATGTTTCAGGTGAAGGGGGCAAAAATGCCAACCTAACAGAGGACGAAAAAACCATCGCCTTCGCACAAGGTAAACGCTTAGCTGAAATAGCGAAAGCGTTGCAGACAAGTGGCATGCGATGAAAATTAAAAAACCATTTGTACTCTCAGCCTTCGGCCGCAAATGCGCGACCCCGCAAGGTTTGATGGTGCTGCAACAAATTTGCGTGGTATCACTCATCGCGCTTATC
Source organism: Betaproteobacteria bacterium (assembly GCA_043760555.1). Classification (GTDB taxonomy): domain Bacteria; phylum Pseudomonadota; class Gammaproteobacteria; order Burkholderiales; family Usitatibacteraceae; genus JANMDR01. Next base: position 6,556 of record JAYUOW010000221.1, on the reverse strand, counting down.
GCGCTCTGCATCGCTTGGGAAGGCAAATTAGCGCCGCTAAAACCAGGCGGTTCCTTGTTAATTTTGAAAGTAGTGCCGCTACTGCTGCCGCTATTCGGCATCTTGCGCGGCAAGCGCTACACATTCCAGTGGAGCAGCATGTTCATGATGATCTACTTCACCGAGGGCGTGGTGCGCGCGTATTCCGACACAGGATTATCAGCGAGTTTAGCGTTGATTGAAGTGGCGCTATCGAGCTTGTTTTTTATGGCTTCGATTTTTTATGCGAAGTATTCTTCACCGAGTGTGCAGGAAGTTTGGCGGGCTGGAAACGATAAATAAAATAGGCTGGAAACGCCCTATTTTAGGGCGTCTCCATCATTAAAATTTTTAAATTTGGAGCAATACTGGTATGTATCAAATTCTATTTAGAACAAAAGCGCTATTGTTAGCCGTTGCTTTTTCTCTCACCACCATTTCCTTCAACTCCCAAGCGCAGGTGTTCGAAATTACGGATCAAACAAGTGCGCAGTTTAATGGCATGTGGTATGTGCCTTCTGAATCAGGCTGGGGCGCATCAATCATTGGTCAAAACGGCGTGCTGTTTGTGGCAATTTACGCCTACGATGTTAATAAAAAACCAATTTGGTACGTAGCGTCTGAGTGCATTGTTGTCGACACCGGTTGTCGTGGCGACCTGTACCAAGTAACTGGCGGCACGTCCTTAGACAAACCCTGGGATGGCTCGGCGAAGGCAGTTACAGTTGCCGGTGTATTTCAGTTAAATTTCTATAACGAAAACTCGGCCACGATGTACATCAGCGCCCCCGGTTCGGGATCTGCATATGTGACCAAAAATATTCAACGGCAAATTTTTGGTGCAGCTACATCACCCGCAGGTCAAACCCAGCTTCCGATCAGATTCAAAGAAATTATAGTCCGTGGTTCGAGCGCGTCGCAAATGGCCAGCGGCCGTTGCGTTTTTCGCTTCACGTTTAAGAATATGAGTAATTATGCAGTCACACCAAAACTGGTGTTCGATGCAATCGATGGCGGAGTAAAAGTTGGTGAATTTGCCTTCGAAGGAAGTCGTTTAGCGCCTGCGGCCTCTGCCGCTTACGAGCAGGATATTTTAGTCAATGGCAAATATCTTGTTTGTGGTGATTTCAAAATGGCATGGAACCCAGCAAAAAGCTCCACCACGCGATGAATTATGAACGGTGCGTAGCGCGTTTTTTCATTACAGCACCACTAATTTAGAGACAAAGCTGACTGGGGATGTTTTAAAATTAGGCATCTTCAGAGGGTAGAGTGTATTTCAGCTGGACGCTAGTGTCGCGACTTATTCTTCTTGAGCCTCACGCGTGGCACGAGCTTCTCGACCCTCCCGCACCGCCGTTACCGCTGTTCCGTAACACAACACTTCAGTGAGACCTTCCATAATTTCGGTGCTGTTGTAACGCATAGAAATAATTGCATTAGCCCCTAATTGATCCGCGTGATCAGACATGATGGAGTAGGCTTCAGCGCGTGTTTCCTCGCATAAGTCTGTGTAAACCGAAATATCGCCGCCGAACACAGATTGAATGCCGCCTATCGCGGTGCCCACAATGGATCGCGAGCGTACTACTAGGCCACGGCAAATGCCATGGCTTTCCGTCAGTTTATAGCCGGGCAGCGTGAGTGCGGTGGTGATCATTGCATGACGCATTAAAATCTTTCGGTATAAAGCGAAAATTGAAGAATAAGACCGGCTGAAAAAGCCCTATTTTCGGGCATCTTCAGCCTATTAAAAATTTACTCAGGCGCTCGACACACCGCTGAAAACTTATTGCCCTGTGGGTCACGCACGTAAGCGATGTACATATTTGGGCCATACGCATCACGCAATCCGGGCGCGCCTTCGCTGGTGCCGCTGTTGGCGAGCGCAGCCGCATGGAAGGCGTCCACCATTGCGCGGGTAGCGGCTTGGAAGCCGATCATGGCACCGTTGCCAGCGCTAGCTGGTTGTTGATTGAGCGGCTTGCACAGCCACAAGCTCATGGAAGATTCCGCGTGTTCGCCGTAGCCTAACCAGCCGCCTTCGGAATAATCATGCGTGCGTTTAAAGCCCAATGCGGCCATCACAGCGTCAAAAAATTGTGCCGATTTATCGAAATCGTTGCTGCCGATGGTGGCGTAGGCGAACATGGGGAATCCTTTGAGTTTAAGTTTTTGGAGGTGCAACTGCGAAGCTGAATATTACCCGAAGTGAAGTACAACTATCATGCGGCGCACTGCTCAACGTGACTGCCGGTAGCTGGTTTCAAACATTTCTAAAACCTCAGCATCGAGTGCCTCGCTGACCTGCGTAAAGAAGTCAGCCGGCAACGCATACAGCGCCGACCCTAAGCCTAGCTGACGCTTCGATGATAACGACCGAGACGTTGCAGGATCAACCGCCTCAAGCGGCATTAACCTTGCGCAGGGCGCGCCGTCGCGGGTAACGATGATCGTTTCGCCCTGTGCGACCTTTTGGAGGAACGACGAAAAATGCGCTTGAAGGTGCAGAATATCGACAGCCTGCATGAGCAACTCCTAAATACAGCGTGCGTTAGATGCCTGCAAAGCCCCTAAAATAGGGCATCTTCAGCCTATGCTGCTTTTTTATACCGCGATCTCAACACGCCAATAACCACTGGCAGCACGCTGATCACCACAATGGCAATTGCCATTAAGCCGATGTTTTTCTTGATCCACGGCACGTTGCCGAATACGTAGCCTAAATAAACTAATGAGCCTACCCATACCACGCTGCCGACCGCACTGTAGAGCGTAAATTTGCGCCGACCCATTTCGCCCACGCCTGCGACAAACGGAATAAAGGTGCGTAAAAACGGCACGAAGCGCGCCATGATGACGGCTACACCGCCCCATTTTTCGTAGAACGTATGGGTTTTTTCTAGCGTTTGCGGTTTGAAAAATCGCGCTTCTGGGTTAACGAATAAACGCTTACCGAAATATCTGCCGACGAAGTAATTGACCATGTTGCCGGTAAACGCAGCGATGATTAGGGTAATCACCACAATATGCACATTCATGTCGCCAGGCGCAGCAATGGCCGCGAGGGAGCCTGCGATAAACAGCATAGAGTCTCCAGGCAAAAACGGCATGACCACCAAGCCGGTTTCGGCGAACACGATGGCAAACAGCACTACATAAATTAGCGGGCCGTGCATTTGCACGACGGCGGCCAAGTGTTTATCTAAGTGCAACACCCAATCAAGCAGCAGCGCTAAAAATTCCATGGCTTTCGCTCTTACCTATTGACCGGCCGGAATAACTTCAATTTCTTTGCCTGCTACCGCGTTTGGATCAACCTTTTCAATTTTGATAAAGTTCTCACGCGATGCGCCCAAATATTTAGCCAACGGGCAGGCAACCAACACAGACGAATAGATACCGAAGCAAATACCGATGGTAAGCGCCAAGGCGAAGTAATGCAGCGTAGGGCCGCCCAAAAACAACATGGCTAAAACCATTAACTGCGTGGTGCCGTGGGTGATGATGGTGCGCGAAATGGTGGAGGTAATAGCGGAATCAAACACCTCTTCAGTAGTCGCTTTGCGCATTTTGCGGAAGTTTTCGCGCGCCCGATCAAATACCACAACCGATTCGTTTACCGAGTAGCCCAAAATCGCCAACACCGCCGCCAATACCGGTAGCGAAAATTCCCATTGGAAGAAGGCGAAGAAGCCCAAAATGATCACCACGTCGTGCAAGTTAGCGATGATGGTAGCAACGGCAAAGCGCCATTCAAAGCGGATAGCCAAGTAGGCCATGATGCCTAGGCACACGAATAGCAGCGCCATCGCGCCATCGGTAGCAAGTTCTTTACCAACTTGCGAGCCGACAAATTCGACCTTCATTTTGTTAGATGCGGGATTTGCGGCAATCGCTTTTTCGTCGTAATCTAGCCCCAGCGGTAGCAAAGTTGCGAGCACTGATTTTTTCTGCGCTTCCATGGTGTCATTTTGGTTGCTGCCTTCTTCGACGACCAAAGGCAGGCGAATTTGCACGTCTTTGGACGTACCGAAGGTGGTGACGGTTGCGTCTTTAAATCCGGCGACGTTGATCGCTGTGCGGATTTGCCCAAGGTCTACGGCCTGTTTAAACGGCGCTTCAATTACCGTACCGCCCTTAAATTCAATGGATAGATGCAGGCCGCGGGTGGCAAGAAAAAACACAGCCAACAAAAACGTGACGAAAGAAATGATGTTGAACACCAAAGAATGGCGCATGAAGGGAATGCTCTTTTTGATTCTAAAAAATTCCATGATGTTGCTCCTACAAAGTTGGTTTTATTGCTTTTAGATAGGCTGAAGACGCCCTACGACCCGAAGGTAGCCCCCTTGCGGGGAAAGGGCATCTTCAGGCATATTGTTTTACGCGGCGGGCGCTGTGGGCGGTGTTTTTACAGGCCCAGACCAACTCACATTACCGATCGATAACTTATCTACTTTACGACCACCGTAGATCAAATTAACCAATCCGCGTGACACCATCACGGCGCTAAAAATAGAAGTGATAATGCCTAAGCAGTGCACAATCGCAAAGCCGCGCACCGCACCGGAACCCCAAATAAGCAGCGCTAGGCCGGCAATAAGTGTGGTGATGTTCGAATCCAAAATCGTATCAAAAGCGCGGTCGTAGCCGGTTTGGATTGCCATTTGCGGGCTCATGCCAAGTCGTAATTCTTCTCGTATTCGTTCGTTTATAAGTACGTTTGCGTCAATCGCCATACCCAAGGCCAACGCAATGGCGGCAATGCCGGGAAGCGTCAGCGTGGCCTGCATGGTTGACAATAAAGCGACTAAAAACAAAAGGTTACAAGCAAGCGCCGTAACTGAAATGACGCCGAATAACATGTAGTAAGCGATCATAAACACGGTAATTAGCGCAAAGCCAACGAGCAGGGAATTTCTGCCTTTTTCAATATTTTCAGCACCCAAGCTAGGGCCAATCGTGCGCTCTTCGACAAAGTCCATTGGTGCGGCCAGCGCACCCGCACGCAATAACAAGGCTAAGTTTTTAGCTTCAACTGGGTTGGCCATACCGGTAATTTGAAAGCGGCTGCCCAATTCACTATTGATGCTCGGCCATGTTATAACTTCGGGCACGCCTTTTTCAATCATGATCATAGCCATGCGCTTGCCCACGTTTTCACGCGTGGCTTGTATCATTAGGCGGCCACCAACGGCATCCAAATTAACCGACACAATCGAGCCGCCGCCGCTCTGCTGATCAAAGCCCGGCTGCGCATCCGTGATTTTGTCGCCAGTAATCACGATGCCTTTTTTAACCAACACGATGCGGCCGTTGCCATCGACCATTTTGTCCGTGCCGAATGGCGCTGGCTGATTACGATAACGCTCGAAAGCAAGTTGGCCTTCGCCTTCGGCGGATTCTTCAGCCACCAAGCGTACTTCCAAGGTTGCAGTGCGACCAATAACGTCTTTGGCACGCGTTGGGTCTTGCACACCGGCAAGCTGCACCACGATACGTTCAGCGCCCTGCTTTTGAATGATTGGCTCGGAGACGCCAAGTTCATTTACGCGTTTACGTAAAGCGGAGATATTTTGCTCGATTGCAGATTCACGCAGCTTAGTCACTGATTCTGGCTTCATCGTCAGAGCGATCACGGATTCATCGCCCGATTGGCTTTCGCGCATGGCAAGCTCAGGATAGCCATTTGCGAGTTCTTTTTTAGCAGCTTCTAACGCTGGTTTTTCTTTAAACCGCACCACGACGCGATCGCCTTCCGTGGCTAGCCCGCTGTAATAAATTTTCTTATCACGCAGTAAACTGCGCACTTCGCCGGTGTAACGCACAAAGGCGCGATCAAGCGCAAACTTCATGTCCACCTGCATTAAAAAATGCACGCCACCGCGCAAATCAAGGCCTAAGTTCATCGGCTGTGCGCCGATAGATGCAAGCCATGAAGGTGAATTTGACAGTGCGTTTAACGCCACGATGTAGGTGGTGCCCAACTTGGCGGCAATCACGTCACGCGCTTTAATTTGGTCTTCGGTTTTTGCAAACCGAAGCTTTAGGTTTTCACCTTCCAGATAAATACCCGTATAGGCTACGTTGGCCGTCTTTAGGGCATCTTCAACGGTTGTCTTAGTCGCTGCATCGGCTTTTACGGTGCGTAAACCAGATACTTGAATGGCAGGAGATTCACCAAAAATATTGGGTACCGTGTAGAGCAGAGATACAACAATAGCAACGGCAATAATTACGTATTTCCAAGCGGGATATTTATTCATAGTGGCTCACAGCGAATACGACGGATACAAAAAAAGAAACTTTAAATTTACTTTAGCAAGTTATGCAAAGTACCGTTTGGCAACAAGGTAGAAATAGTCGGCTTTTGCACGACGATGACGTTGCCCGGTGCTAGCTCTAAATTAATGTAGGCATCATCCATTTTCACAATTTTGCCCATGATGCCCGCTGCGATCACTTCATCCCCCACCTTAATTGCATCGAGCATGGCGCGCTGTTCTTTGGCGCGTTTTTGTTGCGGACGAATCAT
>JAYUOW010000220.1:0-3874 GCA_043760555.1 Betaproteobacteria bacterium | reverse complement strand
CGCGCCGTCGTCAAACGCATTATCGGCCACGGTAATTTCGATGCCTTTGGCCGACGATAGCGTCCACGCTTCTTCGACTGCGTCTTGTAGCAGCTCATTGAGTTCAAGCAAGATGAAGTCTTTTGGCGTGGAACGTTCCGCTTTGGCAAGACGCAAAAAGTCATCGGCCAACACCAAGGTGCGGGTGGCGTAGCGCTGAATACGGTTAGTGAGCTTTTCGACCGGCATGTCGTCCGGATCTTCACGATATAGTTCAAGTAGCGTGAGGATGGACGCTTGTGGCGACCGCATATCGTGTGACAAAAACCGCAGCGTTTCGTCGCGACGGCGTTCAGACTGGCGCAGCGCAAAAATATCTACCAGGATTAAAATAATGCCGTTCAGCTTGCCTTTGGCGTCGCGCAACGGGCCAGCTTGGGCTAAAAATTCTTTTTGATCGCCCCACTTGGCTTCGACCGATGCAGCTTTACCCGTGGTTTCGACGACGGTAAAAAGCTGCTGCCAAGACTGCAAATCTTCCCGCGTGATGTGCCGGAGCACTCTGAAAATTTCCGCGCCAACCACGGTGGCAATCGCGGGTGCGTTGTCGTCGCTCGGTTCTTCGCTACCGTCATTTACAAGCGGCTTCGGCGCGGTGGATAGCAATCGGATGGCCACACTATTGGCCAACGTAACGGTGCCGCTGCGATCGCACACCAGCGTGGCTTCGGGCAGGCTGTCCAAACTATCACTTACAAATCGACGCAAGTTGCGCAGCCGCTCGGTGGCTTCGCGCACCTCGTCAATGCGGCGTTGCACCACGTCTGCGCCGAATTCGATGGTGAATGGCGTTGCAAACCGGTTCGACACACTACTTTGAGATTCAGAATGCGAGGCCAGCGCACGACTAGGCGCATCGCCTGGCACGTTACCCGGCTCTGAACGCAAGCGTCCCAATTCTTCAAGCAGATAGCGCTGCGCGGCTTCCAGTCTGCGCCAACTCCATAGCGGGTAGGTGAACGCGGTAGCAATGAGCGCGACGGCAGGCGATACCCAAATTTGTCCCCAACGGAACAAAATCAAACATCCGAGCAAAGTCAAACCCATCATTAAAAACGTCAACGCGATGCTCACCCGTGGCGACAACCACAGATACGAAAACAATAAAAAGATAATCACCGCGCACGCCAATGCACCGGCCACCCAAAGCGGTGCACGGCGCAGATCACGGCTTTCACGCAAACTTTGAATCACGTTGGCGTGAATTTCGGCGCCCATCATGCCGTATAACTGCCCAGAGACGGGCGTAGGATAAGCGTCTCCCATGTTTGGTGTGGCAGCACCGACGATGACAATTTTGTCTTTTAGCTGACTTAATTGCTTCTTCATTAGCACATCGATATACGGCACGGTTTTGAAGCTTGCAGGCGGGCCTACAAATGGGATTTGATACCAGCTGTCCAGACGCCAGAATGCTGGCTGGGCGGAATCAGCAGCGACGACGTTGTTTTGGCGGCGTTTTACATTTTCTGGATTGGGCGCGCCAGGCAGTGGATCAATCTGACCGAAACGCACTGGTTCTGCAACTTGAAGCGCCGCCAACGCCAACTGTGAGTGCGTGGGGTTTGGGCTACCCGCGCGCAAATACACGCTACGCACGATGCCATCAGGGTCAACGTCAACGGTGATATGACCCAAGCGCGCAGCGGCTGCCGTAAAGCCGTCCGCTGGGAGCAATTCTCTCCGTCCCAGCACGCCTGCCGAGCTATTGATTACCGGTAACACCACGCGCCCATTGGTTTTGATGGCCGCAACCAGCGCGGCATCACCTTCGGGATTATTGTTATCGAGGTCAGACAAAGACACGTCGAACGCGATGGCTTTTACGCCCGCTTCGGTTAAGTTGTTGATGAGCGTGGCATGCACTGCACGCCGCCACGGCCACTTGCCGATACTTGACAGGCTTTCGTCGTCAATACCGACGATGACAATGCTCTCATCGGCGGGACGTTGCAGGGAACCGATTGCCGCATCGTACAAGGTTTGATCAATACGCCATAACCAATCGCCGCGCGCACTGACAACCGCGAACAAACACAGTATGAGCAATATGGTTGCCCATTCAAGCAGCACCGAGGTCTGCACCGACTTGCGGTCACGTGTCGTAGAGGATGAAGTCACTAAAGTTACAGCGTCTTTGGCCATCGGCACCTAGCCGCTGAAGCTTGATTTAAAGTGGATAAACATCAACCGCTTCAGCGTCACTCCACGGCGTGTCCATCTCCACGCCAGCGGCGTCAAGGCGCAGTATTTTTACGCGGACAAAATAGGTGTTGGGTTTTAGATTATCCATCAATAATTCATTGGCATTTAGACGACGCGATTCGACTATTTTACTGAAGCGGTCATCCAAAGATATTTGCGCGAGATACATCGAACCAGCTGGCCCCGGTATCCACGTGACTTTGGTGTGCTTAGCGTTTAAGGTGCCGCTAGGAATATCAACCTTGCCATTTAGCTGTAATCCAGAAGTGCGCTGTGGTGACACCACTAAACGCAGCATTTCTTGCTCGATCGTAAACTGCGAAGCCGCGCTAAATGGGCCTGTGCGACCATTTTTACCTACGCTAGCTACCCGCCAAAAATAACGTCCTGGAGCGAGTGCCGATGCGGGTACAAACTGCGTTTGCGCTTCTACTTTGGCATCGGCTAACGGATTTAGAAATGCAGCGGTGGTTCCAATTTGCACGCGATACGCGGTTGCGTCCGGTGCAGTTTGCCACGCAAGCTTGGCTGCGGGCATGGGGTTTGCATAAGCTGTGAGTTGCGGCGCAAAGGGTCGCGCACGCACGTTGAATTTTAAAGCCGCATCGTTGCCTTGCAATTGTTGCGCATCAACGCCGCGAATGCGCACGTACAAGTCCCCATCTGGCAAATTTTGAAACGTGAGCTGCGGCGTGGCCGAATCTGTTACTGCTACCAAATCACGAAACTCTGAATCAAGCGCTACTTGCGCGCTGTAGGCTGCAGCTTGCGAAATTGGTTTAATGGTAAACGCCACCGTTGGCGACTCAAACACCGTGGGAAGCCCCGTCATTAGCGGCGCTGGGAGCAATGCAATAGGAGCGGACGGCGGTTTACCCGCGGCAACAATGCTGCCAAAACCAGCATCGAGGCCAAGCTCATTGTTGGCGGCATTCGAACCCGCAACGCCTACGCGGCCTTCGATAACTTCTGTTTGCGCACGTGCGCCTGTCGCATCGGCCGCAACCCGAAACGCAGTGCCGCGAACGCCCATGTTAGATGTGGCGGTACGAATTTCATAGCGCGCGGCAGGGCCGCGCTGCTTGGCTACTTGCGTCTCGACACGGCCAGTATTAACACGCACAATCGTATCGCCCACTCCGCCAGTATTGGCGTAGCGGTTAGCGGCTTCCATTTCAATTTGGGTTTTTGATTGGACCAGCAGGGTGGAACCATCCGCTAATTGCAGCGTCACAAAGCCGTCCGCGCCGGTACGTACGCGGTCACCCGTGCGCACGCTGTCGCCTACTTTGGCTTGCAACATACCTGCGCTCCCCGCATCGGCTTGGCCACTTACGGCCATGATGCGGGCTGGCGCAGATTCTTCACGCAGCATCGCAACTGGAATGCGAATTTCGCGCCCCACGCCAAGCAAATTAGGATTCTTAATATTATTGAGTTTTTGCAGCGCTTCAATGCTGGCGCTTGGCTTGAGGTAGCGCGTTTTTATCGCGCTCAAGGTGTCCCCTAGCACGGTCACGTGCGGAAAATAGCGCCCCACGACTTCAGTTGGCGCAATTTTAAAAGCCGCCAGGCTTGTGGCTGGCATACCTGCGAGCAAGACCATCGCGGCAACGGCAGAACCAAAAAC
>JAYUOW010000219.1:0-11234 GCA_043760555.1 Betaproteobacteria bacterium | reverse complement strand
TTCATTAAAACTCGCAATACACGTGTGCCGTAGACCCGCTAAAATAGGGCATCTACAGAATATTTTAACGACTAAAATCGCGGCGTCATTTATTTCTCCATTGGCAGTCGATCATTGCTAATCTAAATTGATAGGCGCTGTGTTAAGTGACCACGCGCGCGTTTGGTTGTGACCCCAATTTGGTCTCTGAAGACGAGCGTTGGCGATGCGGTCGGCAGGCTATAATTTTAACGTCCGTCAAATCGAAATTTTTCAGTTTTTAGGCTCTGCATTAGGCAAGCAACAGAAGGGAATAACTGCATGGTGCTTTACAACCAGTTAGGTCTGCGCAGCGGCGATACTTTACTGTTAAAAGAGCAATACCGTAGCCTCACTCGCCTAATGCCAAGCATGTACGGCGTGATTTTCGCGGTGACATTGACCCTCGTGGTGATCTTCTATCAAAGCGTACCTGCTTGGATTGCCTTTCCGGTGCCTGGCACGTTGGCCGTTGTTGTTGTTTTCCGGACGTGGCATTGGTTAGGCGAGCGGCGGCGCGTTGATGTGATGACGAGCGAGGCGCAACTTAATGCGATTAAAAGCACCGCCGTCATGGGAACCGGTATCTCCTTCGGGTTTGCGCTGGTTGGGTTAGTGCTGATGAATTATGCAAGTCCCACGCAACAGGCGTTGGCCCTAATCATGATTTGGGCGGTGGCGGTGGTCTCGGCCTTTTGTCTACATTCTGTGCTGGTGGCTGCAATCGGCGTCTTGATGGCAGCGACTGTTCCCCTTAGTATTGCGTTCTTGGTGAGCACAAACCCAATTGTGGGCAAGCTTGTGCCCGTCATTGTCATGACGACAGGGTTAATCATGGTTGTGCTGCTGGAACTGCATAATGGCTTTGCGAAGCTAGTTCGCTCAAGTGAACGCGCAGCCCAGAGTGAAGCGCAGGCGTTGCATGCGGCGCATCATGACCCTTTAACGGGTTTGCCCAATCGCGCATTGCTCGCTACACGGCTTGACGCAATGCTGGCGCGAAAGCGTGAGGCTAGCGGCACGTTTGCGGTGCATTGCATCGATCTTGATCGATTCAAGGAAGTAAACGAAATCTTCGGGCATGCGGCGGGTGACGAACTGTTGCGGCGCGTGTCGCAGCAGTTTGCTACATGCTGTGGTCCGGCTGATATCCTCGCGCGAACAGGCGGCGATGAGTTTGTTTTAGTCCAAGAAGCAGTAGATGTCGCTGCCGCTGAAGCGTTGGCCGCGCAAATTTTTGCCTTGATGTCGATGCCGATTCCCCTCCAAGCGGGTCGGGTTTTTGTTGGTTGCAGCATAGGCATTTTTTTCGTCGGCGATTTGGCAATCGACTCCTTGGAGTGTTTGCGGCGTGCAGATCTCGCGCTCTATCAGGCTAAACGCGATGGTCGAGCACGGCTGATGTTTTTTGATGCCAACATCGACGCCGCGCAGCGCACCAAGCAATTACTGCGAGATGAATTACGCGATGCGCTGCTGCACGACGAGCTCAGCGTCGTATACCAGAAGCAGGTTTGTGAAGGGCGCACGGTCGGCGTTGAGGCGCTAGTCCGTTGGCATACGCGCGAGCGTGGTGCTATTTCGCCGTCCATATTCGTGCCAATCGCGGAGGAAAGCGGGCTCATCGATGCGCTAGGGAATTTCGTCATGCGACGCGCCTTTTTGGATAGTCGAAAAATGCAGGGTTTACGCATCAGCGTAAATGTTTCTGCAGCGCAGATACGCATGCAGGATTTTGTCGATAAGCTGCAATCTATCGTTCATGAAACCGATGTCGATCCCGTGCTGGTGGAACTTGAGATTACGGAGGGGCTTCTGCTGGGACAAGATCCAGAGGTACGCCAAACCCTTGATCGATTGCGGTCATTGGGTTTCAGGATCGTGCTTGATGACTTCGGGACTGGCTACTCTAGTCTAGGTTATCTGCACCGTTACCCAATTGATAAAATTAAGATTGATCGTCTTTTCGTACTGAACATGGGGCCAGATGCCAAATATGACGCTGTGGTGAGTGCCATCGTTGGCATGGCACGCGCGCTGGAGATCGAAGTTTTGGCCGAAGGCGTTGAGACGGAGATTCAACTTGCAAGGTTATCGGCAGCTGGCTGCCGAGACTTTCAGGGATATCTTTTCGGGCAACCGATGCGGCTAGAGGCTTTGCTTGCGGAATTTGCAACACGATAGTCGTCTCCGCGAATTTGAAGCGCTGATCTAAACGATTAAATACTAATGTACAAGTCCTATTTTAGGGCGTCTTCAAGTAACTTGAACGCGCTGGGGTCAGGTGTTCGCAGTAACAGTAATTTAGCTTACGGGTTAGAGTCCCGTCCGAGGAATTGTCCATACGCCTCGGTAGTACGAAAGAGCGGCGTTTGAGTAATCAAGGGTCGTGAGTTCTTTACGGCAAAGATGCAGACCGTAACGCAAGTGAACCTAGATGTAGCCTCGTTAACATTGCGGTTGCCGACCTCGTACCTGTATAGGGAAGGCTGTCACGCTGATGTGCTGGAAATGGAAGCCACATCAGCGAACCGTCGGGGTAGCAGGGTCGGTATGTATCGGAAGTTAAATTACCCAGTGCTGGAGATCCATCACGAAGGCAGGGAGACTGCCAAATGGGCTGTATAAGGAAACGAAATCAGCGCGTATCGTGATGGAAGTCGGAGGGGTTCATAGTACTGTTTGAGATCAATGGACAACATAACCATGATCGAGGGAAGGAACCCTGCTTTGTTTACGCAACCAAAGAGTAGAGGAATGCGGGATTGCTATGTTGCTAACCACCCCAGAAAATATCAGGATACTCCAGAGGAAGCTCTACATCAAAGCCAAGCAAGAGCCAAACTATCGTTTCTACGCGCTCTACGACAAGATTTATCGTGCCGACATCCTCAAATTGGCATGGCGACTGGTCAAGGCAAACAAAGGCAGTCCCGGCATCGATGGGCTTGACTTTGCAGCCATAGAAAGCGGTGAAGGGATAGATTGCTATTTGTCGGAAATAAGCAGTCAACTGAAAGACAAAAGCTACCGGACTAGTCCGGTCAAGCGCGTAATGATTCCCAAAGCGGATGGCAGTCTGCGCCCGCTAGGGATACCGACGATACGAGACCGCGTGGTACAGATGGCCACCAAGCTAGTCATCGAGCCGATCTATGACGCAGACTTTTGCGACAACTCCTACGGGTTTCGTCCCAAAAAATCAGCGCATCAAGCGATAGACGCGATTGCAGAAGCATTGTGGCAAGGTAAGACGCAAGTCATCGACGCTGATCTGTCGAAATATTTCGACAGTATTCCGCACGCAAAACTAATGGCAACGGTCGCCGAACGCATTGTAGATGGGGCGGTATTAGCCCTCATCCAGCAATGGCTCAAAGCGCCAATCATTGGTCAAAGTGAAAATGGAAAAGCAGCAACGGTAGGTGGAGGCAAAAGCAATCGGTGCGGTACACCGCAAGGTGGTGTGATCTCCCCGCTCCTGTCGAACCTCTACCTGCACCTGATGGATCGAATCTGGGAACGCCACGATCTGAATAAGAAACTGCAAGCGACATTGGTGCGTTATGCCGATGACTTTGTGGTGCTCTGTCGAGGCGATACGCAACAGCCACTTGAACGTATCAAATGGATACTGGAGCGACTAGAGCTGACGCTAAACGAAGCAAAGACAAAAATCGTCGATGCCAAGGAAATGTCATTTCGATTCTTGGGATTTGACTTGCAGATGAACCTTTCTGTAAAAGGCACGCGCTATCCATACGTAGAAGCCTCGGATAAATCGGTCGAGAAAATCAAAGCGCGGTTGAATGAAATAACCGATAGAACCCAAACATGGAGACCGATCAAAGACGTAGTGAGCGAGATGAATCAAACGCTACGTGGCTGGTCTGGTTATTTTCATTACAGGAACTCATCGAAGCAATTTCAGAAAGTGAAACGTCATTCAGAAGAACGGCTGAGGATACACCTACGCAAGCGGCACAAAATCAGCGACTGGAAAACGAGCATGTTGCGCTTTCCAAGACGAGTGTTGCACGAGAAATATGGGCTGTATCCGTTACCGACAATAGCAGGTTGGAAATCGGCGCATGCTTGATGTGAAGAACATCGGAAAGCCGTGTGCGGGAAAATCGCATGCACGGTTTGATGAGGGAGGGCAGGCGAAAACCTGTTCTCTACTCTACCTTTCGTTATTGCCTTAAAAATGACGTTCATGTCGCTCTGCAGTCGCGCTAAAATTAAGTAGTGGGTAAATTAGGCCAATATGCTGTGCTTTGGGTGTGTTGGATATAAGGGATTTTTGATTGAACAGGTTTGGAATGGTATGGTGAAAAACTTCACTCTAGGTCGCGATTGTCGTTGTACAGTGAAGGTTATTAAAGAAAATTTGCAAAAAATAGTGCTTGTAGATGCCCTAAAATAGGGCATCTACAGTATGCTTGGATGATTAAAATTACGGCTGCGCATGTGTTGGCTAGGGTAATCAAATATTGAAAGTCAAATTTGGTATGCGATGTTAAAAGACCTAAGCTTAATTTGCTGTTGCGCGGATGAAGGAGATTGAGGACGGTATAAACCGCAGCCTATCTGGCTGGGCAAACTACTTCTATTATCGCAATTCGAATCAAGCAATGGAAAAGGTCAAAACGCATGTGGAACAACGGGAGCGCAAACATTTAATGACACGGCATAAAGTAAAAAGCAGAGTAAAAGATAAAGGCATAGGCTAAGGCCGATTCCCGAGTGTTCAACTTTATGCACATCATGGGCTATACAAAGTACCAACAAAAGCGGGCTGGAAATCTGCGCATGCCTAGGTGTGAAAAACATCGGAAAGCCGTGTGCGAGAAAATCGCATGCACGGTTTGATGAGGGAGGGCAGCCAAAGGCTGCTCTCTACTCTACCCAGCTTGTCCGGCTTGTCTGACCCCAGCTTGTCCGGCTTGTCCAGCTTGCTGCTTCGACGGAAGCGGCGTACGCCACAGCTTATTCGCAGCTTGGCTTATTCGGGCTCCAAATTCACGCCGTTGCATATTACAACCCAATCCCTCACTTCTCTGGGCGGATAAACCGTCAAGGAGGTGTCGTAAACCGCCATGGAGAATACGCCACTCAAATCCTCCGCCGTAGAAAGAGCATGGATTTTCACTTCTGCATTCGGCGCAATTTTAAAGGCATCTGGCATCGGTTCCAAATATAAATCAAGTACCGTAGATTTAGAGTTGATTAACTCAAGGATTAAGCGTTTATTCATTATTAAGGTCTCTATACCTACCACCGTTTTAAAATATCGGTCATGTACTTATTGATACGGCCCGATAAAGTATGAACTTTCTCAGTTTTTCTGACTCCAATCTTTATGGAAAAAGAAAACGCACGAAAACAAACATTGGAGCAACTTCACGAGCGACGTAAGCAAGTCGTGAGGCTGCATAAGAAAGGCATCAAGATAATGCAAATCGTCGACGTAACGGGGTTAAGTTACCCCGCCGTACGCAGCTGCATTGATCTGTTTATTGATGGTGGTTGGCCGGCGATTCGACCGTCACCTAGAGGCCGCAATAGAGGTGCTGGTCGAACACTAAGTCCTGTGCAAGAAGAAGTCATTCAACGAGCCATTATTGACACGCGCCCCGAACAACTCAAGATGGATTTTTTTCTTTGGAGCCGCACCGCCGTGAGCCAACTTATCGAGCAGGAATTCGGTATCAAACTGCACGTGCGCAGCGTGGGCAAATACTTAAAGCGCTGGGGCTTCACCCCGCAAAAGCCCATCAAACGCGCCTATGAGCAAAACCCCGAAGCTGTGCAGGCATGGCTGGAAGGAGAATACCCAGCAATCGCCGAACGCGCCTCCCAAGAGGGGGCGGAGATCCATTGGGGTGATGAAACTGCATTGGTGAACACGGACGTACGCGGTAGAGGCTTTGCGCCAAAAGGCAAAACACCAGTCGCATTAACCATTGGTGCCACGCGCCAAAAACTCTCCATGATCGCCAGCGTAACTAACCAAGGCAAGACGCGCTGGATGATAATAGACGACGCCTTCGATGCCGATAGACTTATTGAGTTCTTGGCATCTCTAATCAAAGACGCAGGCCGAAAAGTCTTCCTAATTTTAGATAATTTACGCGTACATCACAGTAAAATTGTGAAAGCGTGGGTGGCTGAACGCGCTGATCAAATTGAGTTGTTTTACCTACCCAGTTACAGCCCTCAACTTAACCCTGAAGAGCGTTTGAATGCTGATTTAAAGCAGGAAATGGGCAAGCGTGTTCCGGTGCGTACAAAAGCGAAATTACGCGCGGCGGCCAACGATCATATGGAGCTGCTGAGCAAAACCCCTGAGCGTGTTATTGCCTACTTTCAAGATCAAAGAGTGCGCTATGCGGCTTAATACTTCATCGGGCCGGAGCAATAGCACGATCAATCGCTACATCACCAGCTCGACCACTTGCCGTTGCGGCATTGTACATATGGCGAATGTTACTTACTTCTTCAATACTAGATTTACCCCGAATGATCGCCATTCGTTGATCATTTAATAGCTGCCTAGCCGCCTGACTTCCGGGCAGGCCGTCTCCCCATTGAAAAATACTCTTTAGCTCTTTTGCGGTTCTACTCTGAAAAACCAAATCCTGTGCGGCTAACCGAGCTGCGTGAGCCGCTTCCATTTTAGTCGCGCAAGCCGGCGCGCAAGCCGGGGTCACACGCAAGCCGGGGTCAGGTCTTCAATTATCACATCCTCAAACCATTTTATGCTATTCTCCAGCATCAAGTAGCGCATCTAAGCGCTGCTGAAACCTGCAATTGAATGCCTGAAGACGCCCTATTTAAGGGCGTCTTCAGGTATCTAAAGGGAGGGAATCTAGCATGGCTCGTCCCCTAAGGCTTGAACTAGCCGGTGCGCTCTATCACGTCACTTCCCGTGGTGATGGCCGCGAAGACATTTATCTAAATGATGATGATCGTCTGGCATGGCTTGATACCCTCGCCCAAGTGTGCGAACGCTTCAACTGGATCTGCCATGCTTATTGCATGATGACTAATCACTATCATTTGGTTATTGAAACGCCGGAGGCTAATTTATCTAGGGGCATGCGCCAGCTAAATGGGGTGTATACGCAAAACTTTAATCGACTGCATAACCGCGTGGGGCATGTGTTTCAAGGGCGGTTTAAGGCGATTATTGTGGAGAAGGATAGTTATCTGCTGGAGCTAGCGCGTTACGTGGTGCTCAACCCCGTACGGGCTCGCATGGTGCGCAAAATTGAGGCGTGGCCGTGGAGTAGTTATCCCGCTACTTGCGGGCAGGTGGCTAGGCCTGATTGGTTGCAGGCCGATTTTATTTTGAGCCAGTTCTCAGCGCAGCGGGCGCGGGCGTTGCCGAAGTACATCGCCTTTGTGCAGGAGGGTACGGGTTTGCCCAGTGTTTGGGATGCGTTGCAGGGGCAGATTTATTTGGGCTCAACGGACTTTATCGAAAAAATGCAGCTTGAAATTGATAAGCAGCCGAAGCTGTTTGAGGTGCCGCGTGCACAGCGGCGCGCGCTTAAACGTGAGCTTACGGAATACGCGGATGCGCATCCGCGTAATGAGGCAATTGCGTTAGCGTATTTGTCGGGGCAGCATACGATGGCAGCGATAGCGACGCATTTTGGCGTGCATTACACGACGGTGAGTCGGTTGGTGAAGGTGTATGAGGGCGGCCTAAGACAATAGAGCAGAAGTGATTCTGTGCCGCTTTTTGGCAGCATGCGCTGAGCGTGCATTTGTAGCCCAGCTCTCGCGGCTCTTTGCGACAGCTGGGATCGGTCGTTAAATGCCGACACCCCTAACTTTTTAATCACCGACCCCGGCTAGCGCAAAAAACGCGCGTGCCGGGCTACGGGACCGCGGTTCCTCATTTGCGGTGGTTTGTAGATTTACTACCAGAATGAAGTAAGCGCATGCAACGTTTGCGACGCGATGGATAACCCATTGATTTATATAGATTATTTTTTCCCACTTTTTTGAAATTTGATGGATGCGTTTGCCGCAAGGGATAATTTGCGTAGAACACGAATTTGCATGTTATAGCATCAATAAATAGGCTGAAGACGCCCTAAAATAGGGCGTCTTCAGCCTGTTTTGTTTCACCATCGCGCCATATTTTGTGCGCCAGCAGAATCGCCATGCACGCGTAAACCGGCATCAGCTGTGATGCCCCAAAAATCCGCCATATTTGCGCAAAAACGCTAAAAATCGAGTTTGGCTAAAAATATTTATTTTTAAGCCGATTTATGCGGTTGCCGCGTAATCGCACAATAAACCTGTGAAATCACTTTAACGTGAGTCGCTAACTCTTTCATTATTCAGGAGTTTATCTTTTGGCAATCTGCGCTAATACTTCATGTAACGCGCGTAAGTCCTTGAGCCGTAAAACAATTTTGCCAAAAACGACCATTGACTGGCCAAAAATAACTGCTATAGTCTGCTTGGTGGTAGAAAGTGGAGGTAAACCCCTTTTTCTATCGCTCAAAAGTGATAAAAGCGGCAAAACGGATAAATCTGGCAGTAAAACAGTAAAAAATGGTGGAAATGCATGTTCCAAGGGGCGCTTCAAGTTAATTTGGATATCAAGAACCGCATGGCTATTCCGGTGAAGCAACGGAATAAGTTAGTGTCGCTTGAGTGCAACCAAATTACCATCACTGCGCACCCCAGCCGCTGCTTGTTAGTGTACCCCATGTCAGCATGGGAACTCGTTGCTAAAAAAGTAGAAACCTTTTCAAGTTTAGATGGGCAAGCGGCTGGCTGGCGCCGTATGTTGCTTGGCCATGCTGAAACGCTAGAGCTTGATGCCGCAGGCCGCATCTTATTGCCGCCCACATTGCGCGCTTTTGCCAATATTGATAAGGCCACTATGCTGGTCGGCCAAGGTGATTATTTAGAGCTTTGGAATGAGGACGCATGGCACGCACAAATTGCCGCGTTTAACCCCAACGGTCCTATGCCTGCGGGCATGGCAGACTTTTCTCTGTGATCGGCCATGAACAACGCCACTCACATAACCGTGCTGCTAGACGCCGCCGTTACCTCCTTACTATTGCCCTCTCAAGATAGCGCGGCACTCGGCATAGACCGCACCAGCGGTACGTTTGTAGACTGCACGTTTGGTCGCGGTGGTCATAGCCGATTGTTGTTGAGCAAGCTAGGCCCTCAGGGGCGATTGATTGCCATTGATCGAGACGAAGGTGCCATTGCCGCACACGCGCTCAATCCTATCAACGACGCGCGATTCAGCTTGCATCATTGCCCGATGAGCGATTTAGAAAATTTGCTACAGCGTTTGCAAGTTGCAAAAGTAGATGGTGTGTTGATGGACTTAGGCGTGTCGTCACCCCAGCTTGATGAAGCGGCACGCGGGTTTAGTTTTCGCTTTGATGCGCCGCTGGATATGCGCATGGACCAAACGCGTGGAGCCACGGCGGCAGATTGGATTGCCGTCGCAACGGAGCAAGAAATTGGAAAGGTTATAAAAGACTATGGTGAAGAACGGTTTGCTAAACAGATTGCAGGAACGATTGTTGCGGCAAGGCGCACCGAGCCTATTAGGACGACGCGCCAGCTTGCCGAGCTCGTGGCTCAAACCGTCCGCACCCGCGAGCCGGGGCAGCACCCGGCAACCCGAACGTTTCAGGCTATACGGATTTTCATCAATCAAGAGCTTGAAGAAATAGCCAACACACTGCCGCAAACTTTGCGCGCCTTAGCCCCTGGCGGTAAGTTAGTGGTGATTGCGTTTCATTCGCTGGAAGATCGCATCGTTAAACGCTTTATGCAAGGGGCTGCACGCCGTGATTGGCTGCCATCAAAATTACCCGTGCGCGGTGATTTAATTAACGACGCCACCTTGGTTTTAGATGGCCGTGCCGTGAAGCCGTCGGAGGCCGAAATTACCGCCAATTCGCGCTGCCGTAGCGCCATTATGCGCACTGCTACCCGCACTAGTGTGGTGTTTGATGCAGCACGGGCACGCGCGATGGCGGGTGCAGGATTGATGGGTGCGCAGATATGAACCTTGACATCCAAAAATTAAATTTTTTGCTGTTAGCGCTCGTCATGGTGTCGTGCATGTCAGTCGTTACATCGCAGCATCGCGCGCGTAAATCGTTTATTGAATTGCAAAACCAACAAGATAACGAAAAGCGGCTGGATCAAGAATGGCGCGAGCTTCAGCTAGAGGCGCAAACCCAAGGCATGGGCAAACGGATAGAAAAAAAAGCCGTGACGGATCTCGGCATGGTGCAACCCGATAGCAAAAAAACCGTGATGGTGGTGTTAGCGCAAGATGGCACGGCTACTGTAAATAGTGCCGCAGAATTGAAGGGTGCCAAATGAAAATTTACAGCGGCAAACCCCATCCAGAGCTGCGCTTAAAGCTAGAGCAGTGGCGCTCAAAAGCCATCTTAATTGCCCTGCTTGCAGGCTTTATTGCATTGGGCGGGCGCGCATTTTATTTGCAAAGCTTTAACACCACATTTTTGCAAGCCAAGGGCGACGCCGCGTTTATGCGCGTGGTAGAAATGCCTGCATCACGCGGTGCCGTGAATGACCGTAATGGTAAAGCCTTGGCCATTTCAACACCCGTAGAATCCATTTGGGCTAGCCCATCCGAAGCCGAATTAGACGCAACCCAAATCGCCAAACTTGCGCAAGTGTTGGCGATGGATAAAAAAGAACTGGCCGCACGCTTCGCCGAAACCGACAAAAACTTTGTATGGTTAAAGCGCCAAATAAATCCGGAACAAGCTGCAAAGGCAATGGCTATGCGGCTTCCCGGCGTGTTTCAGCAGCGCGAGTATCGTCGTTTCTATCCAGCGGGTGATGTCACGGCTCACCTAATTGGCTTTACCGATAAAAATGATAAAGGCCAAGAAGGTATTGAGTTAGCGCAGCAAATGCAATTATCTGGCGTGGCGGGTCAGCGCAAAGTAATTAAAGATCGTAAGGGTCGTATTGTTGAAGATATTGAAGCTGTGCGCGCGCCGCGCGACGGCGCGGGGTTGAGCTTGTCTATTGACGAGCGGTTTCAATACATCGCCCATCGCGAATTAAAAGCAGCGGTAGATTCCAACAAAGCCAAAGGCGGCGCGCTGGTGATGCTCGATGCACGCACGGGCGAAGTTTTAGCAATGGTGAATCAACCCGATTACAACCCTAATAATCGC
>JAYUOW010000218.1:0-3886 GCA_043760555.1 Betaproteobacteria bacterium | reverse complement strand
TTGTTGATGTTTGCGCCGTGCGCCAGCAGTAAGCTGACGGCTTGCGTATCGCCAAAGCGTGCTGCGTACATCAGCGGACGCAGCTTTTGATATTCAGGACGTTTTTTAGTGAATTCGTTTAGGGGAACGTCGTCGTCGGCGCGCGCGCCTTTGTCGAGTAAGAGTTTAAGGGCCGCAATGCGTCTTACTGGCTCGGTTGGGTCCCAATCTATGGGTTGACCCATTGGACTGTAGGTGGCGTAGTCAACCGGCGCGCGGCTGTGAGAGTCGCGGGCGTTTGGGTTGGCACCTGCTTGCAATAGCGCGATAACGCTATCCCATCGTCGAAAAGATGCTGCCGCTGCCAATGGGGCTTCGTAGCGTGCTGGTGGGTTTGCGGTACCTTCTACATTGGCACCGGCGGCAATTAAGCGTCGCACCATTTCGGTGTAACCGCGTTCGGCCGCGCGGTTGAGTGCGGCGTGGCCATTGGCTGATTGCGCGTTAACATGTACGTCGCTCTTTAGCAAGATTGCCAACGCTTCCAAGTTGTTGGCGTCAATGGCAAGCATCAGCGGCGTATCACCATTGCCCATGCCAGTTTCGGCTTGCCTTATTACTTTACTTTCTAACGATTGCGCTAGCTGTGCGTTGCAGCGCATCTGAATTTTTGCCCAAAGGCTTTTTGCAGCATCGCAGCCTTGCTGCCAATACGCCTCGCCTTTTGTGCTGCCCGCAATGAGCGCTGTGCGCCACGCATCGCGCGGTGGCGCGTGATGACTGCTGCCTGGCTCGCCGCTGTCGCCAGTTTGCGATCTCACGGTGATAATCGGCCATGCGGTGGCAAGTTGCGCGGCCGTGATGTCGATATTATTTTCTAAGGTAACGACGGCGTAGCCAACCTTGTATCCGGAGGCGGGCAGCACGGTGCTAATTGAAATTGGGGCGCTTTCGGCGATGGTGCTGAATGACTGTCCGCTTTCGGTAGCAAGCGCAAAGTGGACGTCAATCACCTTAACGCAGGGGCTGGATGGATTGCACGGAAAGCGATCGTAAATGGTAAAGGTGTCGAGCTTCAACACCAATTTGCCGTTTTCAATTGCCACCTGACCCGCAGCCTTGGCGGTGAGTTTCCACGTGACGTCGTCTGTAGTGTCGAGCAAAATGGGTGCGGACCTAAGGGCGTGATCGATCTTATATTTGCCATCGCTCGTTCTAAGTTGCACCGGATATTCGCCTATCGGTGGGAATAGCGGGATTTTTTTACTGAGATATGTCGCAATTGGATCGCGAAACAAAAAGAGTGGCACGGCCACCAGCATGACTGCGGCAGTGGGCCATGACCACTTGCCCAAGTGTGCTAAGTGTTTCTGCCTTGCCTCAATAATGGCGGTTGTGGAAGGTAGCGGGCTGGTGCTCTCCGGCGCATCGTGACCGGCAAAAATATTGCTTTTAGTTTTGTCCAGCCACTCGTTTAGCGTGATGCAAAGCCAATCAGCAACGTCGGGTGTTTGCCGTGAAAACAGTGTGGCAGCGTTACCTTCGAGTTGCACCTCCACGGCGAAGGAAGGAAAGCTATCTTTGCGTTGGCCGCCGTCTTGCAATACCTTAAAAAGCTTGATACGCGATTTTTCGTAACGATGGCTTTTGGCAAATGGCCCTAAGCGTCGCGTGATGTGGAGCGTGCTGTGGCTTAAACTAATTTCGGTGCGTTTATAAAGCAACCAAATAAAATAAGCCGCCACCACCACCCCAATGAAGAAGAAAAACGGCACGATAGCCATGCCCATTAAGGCCGGTAAAAGGTTGCTGAATCCACCTTCGTCGCGCCACAGCTTAAGCATGATAAAGCTCGTGGCACCCAACCAAATACTAGACCAAACGAATGCAAATATCTTTAAGCCCAACATGCCCGCCGTGTAATGGCTGATGACGGTCGCGCCCTCATTGTTACGCGATAGGCTGATGCCTTTGGGGGTAGTGGAGCTGGTAGGAATTGTCATTGGTTTTTCTTTGTTGTGGCTGGAGATACCCTATTTCAGGGCGCCTACGAGCCAATCGCTTGTTGGTTATTGCAGGTATGTGGTGGCGATTCCAAGTGACGACGCGAAGAATTTAATTCATTTAGGGGTTTTACTAGTCGCTTGAGCTAATCTTACTTCTTGTCGCTATTGGTATTGGTTTTCTCTGTCGTCGGCTTTTGGTTCGTGACCGGTTTTTTTGCTAAACGAGGCTCGACTAGTTCAATATAAGCGATGACCAGCGCCAATATAACCAGCCCGATTGCAAGTTTTTTAATGACTTTATGAAAGAAAATTTCTATCACGCCGCCCACAAAAGTGGTCGATTTGCTTTGGTTTTCCGAGATGCCATAGAGTCTGGTTTCGACGGCGTTTTTAACCGCAGAGTTAAGGTCATGAGGATATGTGGGATTGCTCGCAGCTGCATTTGTGTCTGTTGAGTTACTGATTTCAACCTCTTTAGGGATGGCAACGTATCCTGAGAAGGCACTTTGACTATCTGAAATCCGCCAGTTGTTCAGCCGCGTCGACAGCCACTGCGCCACATCGCGCGACTGCCAAGCGAACAGAGTAACCTTCACTTTGTTTGGTAACACGCCCACCGCACTAAATGCGCGAATCCCATCTTTTTCAGATCGACCCACGCTTTGCACTAATTCAATGGCTGCAAAAGTGGTCTTGTTGAACGTCGAAGTAGTTTTAAATGGGCCGAAACGGCGAATTATTGTTAGGTTATTTGGCGAAAGTACCACTTGGGTGCGTTTAAAAAATGCCCACAGAAAATACATCATTGCGATTAGACCTAGAGCTGCCTGCAGTAGATACGTGGGGTTAATTCGTGTCGTGATCACTGGGTTCATTCGGCTGATCTGCGTGGGCTCTGACAGTGTGAGGGCAACGATAGAGCTGATGAACCACAACGAAGTTAGGCCCATAAAGAAATACTTGATGCCGTTCAAGCCGATGGTGCGGTGCGTAATTACTTCTTCATGCTGATGATTAACGGTAACGGCGATGCCGGGGGGGGTTCGCATTTTTTGCATTTGAAGACCCTATCAATGATTGACTTTCAAAGCATGATACGACAAGAAATTTAAGCAATCACTGGTCATGCATTAGTTAGTTTTAAAGGAGGCCAGCTAAAACGAAATTAAATGGCTGTAAACACCCTACGACCCGAGGGTAGCCCCCTTAAGGGGAAATAGGCCATCCCCAGCCCTTCACTCAAATGGATACGTCACCCCAATTTGCGCCCGAATGCGATCCATGCAGGCTGCTAGCTCCAGCGATTCTCGATGCGGCATGATGGGGCTTTCGATCATGCCTGCTTTCACGCAGCGAATCACTTCTTCCATTTCATACTCGAACCCGTTGTAGCGATGCGGGCTGGTATGCGTGTAGGGTTCGTGGTCGGTAACGTGGATGGTGGCTTGCGTGGCTGCCCAAAAATACTTGTTCACTTTGATGGTGCCGTGTTCGCAAAAAATTTCTAAGCTGTTGTTGGCGCTGCCGTCGAAGCCGCATACAAATTGCACGCTGATGTCTTCTGCAAATTCAAGCGCTGCGCTCACGCGCGTATCCACTCCTGTGGGGGCTAACACGCCGCGTGCGTGTAGGTGCTGTAGCGCGGGTGTGGTGCCGTGAGCGGCTTGCAACACCCAGCGGCTCATGGCTAGGCAATAGATGCCGATATCGAGTAGCGCGCCGCCTGCTAGGGCGGGGTTGTAATGGCGTGCTTCGGCGTTGAAGGGCGAATTAAAACAAAAGCTGGATTGCACGGCTCTGACGCGGCCTAAATGGTGGCCTGCGCGGGTATCGTGCAGCCAACTCTTGATGTCGCTATAAATGGGCAAGAAGCGCGTCCATAGGGCTTCCATGAGGAAAGT
>JAYUOW010000217.1:0-3888 GCA_043760555.1 Betaproteobacteria bacterium | reverse complement strand
CTAGGTTTGCCATATCGTCCTCCACATGCGCATCAAAACCGGCGCTGATAAAAATGATTTCAGGTTTGAAGGCATCTAACGCCGGTATCAGTTGGTTGGCAACAGCTTCGCGCATCACGTCTCCGCGCGTACGGGGCGGTAACCCAACATTGAGCATATTCGCCCCCAGCGGCGCGTCGCCTGTAAACGGGTAAAGCTGTTTTTGAAAGGTAGACACCATCAATATGTTTGGATTATCCGCGATGATGTTTTCAGTTCCGTTACCGTGGTGCACGTCAAAATCAAAAATCGCCGCGCGCGTGATGCCGTGCACCGCAATGGCGTGCAAAGTGGCAATAGCAATATTGTTATAAAAGCAAAAGCCCATCGCGCGGTGGCGCTCCGCATGATGCCCGGGCGGGCGCACCGCGCAAAACGCGCGCTGCGCTTTTGCGCTTAACACCAAATCAGTCGCCTGCACGGCCGCTCCCGCCGCAAAGCGCGCTGCCTCAAGCGTGAAGCTATTCATGGTCGTGTCGGCATCAATGCTGCTATAGCCTTGCATCGGCGCATGAAACGCCAAGCTATCTAAATGCTGCTGGCTGTGGGCGCGAAGCAGTTCATCATCGGTGGCGGCGCGCGCTCTTTCAGCGTGCACATAATCCATCAAACCTTGGCCTACTAAATGATCGTGTATCGCATCCAATCGTTCTGGGCACTCTGGATGACCCTGCCCCATTTCGTGGCGCGAAAAAATCGGGTGGGTGATGTAGGCTAAATACGGCAACATGAATGGTGTGTTCCAAAAAAATAAAGTTCAGCGCTATTTTGTCACGTTGCCAGCGCTTTTCGCGAATAATTTCAATCTGCATTGAACCTTTGGCGACCGGGCTTTTCCTATTCTGATGCGTCCAGCCGCCACGCCAACCGTTACAATACAACCTTCTCGAAAGAAACTAAATATCCCCATGAATACCCGTGCATTTTATTTTTGTATTGCCTTTTTTTGCTTCGCGCTACTGGGTGGCGCTTATTATTTGCAGCATGTTGAAAAACAATTTCCCTGCCCGTTTTGTATTTTGCAGCGCTATGCCTATTTGGCAATCGGATTGGTGAGTCTGATCGCCGTCGGCCATGGCCCGCGCCTTGCAGGTTGGGGGCGACGCCTTTATGCTGCGTTGATTACACTGTTTGGCGTAAGCGGCGTAGTGCTTGCGGTGTGGCAGCTGCTTAAAGCTTCAAAAGACGCCTCTTGCGGCGCGGATGCCGTGGCAGAGTTTGTGAATGGCTTACCGCCAGCTGGCTGGTATTCGGAATACTTTTTTGCCAATGGCGGCTGCTCTGAAGTGTGGCCACCTATTTTTGGCGTTTCACTGGTGGTGTGGTCAATAATTTGTTTTAGCGTGTTGAGTATTATCGGCATCGTTGCCCTTAAATCAGCAATGCAAAAATAATGGCCAGCGCCGCTACCTTCGCCCGCGCCCTCACCTACGCGGGCGCACTGCCCTTCATTGGCGGCACCGCGATGTTGTTTATTGCACCGGCCGCGCAAGAAGCCGTATTCGGCAAATTACTGATTACCTATGCCGTGGTTATCGCGTCGTTTTTAGGCGGCATTCAATGGGGCGTGGCGCTAGAACATAGCGAAACTGCGCCTACCAGCGCACGCAATTTATTTTTTATCTCGGTCATACCATCGTTATTTGCGTGGGCGGTGTTGTTCATTCCCAGCTTCAAAGCGCAGCTTTTAGCCGCAACAGTTTTGTTTGCGTCCATTTGGGCGCTTGACGCGCTATTGGCGCTACAAAAACTCATTCCCGGTTGGTTTTTTAAATTGCGTTGCATCATTACCGGCATTGTAGTGCTGTGTTTGATTGCTGCGTATGTCAACACGTTTTTGAACGCGGCGGCGGTATTGCGCTAGTGAACCATTTACCCAAGCCCGTTACGCCTAACCACAGCCAAACCGTTGACGCGCTGCGTGGCTTCGCGCTACTGGGTATTTTTGTAGTCAATATCCAAAGCTATTTGTGGGGTATAGGCGCACCCATGCTAGGTATTATTGATGCCGCGAGCAGCGTGTGGGATAAAGCGGCGTTAGTTTTTATTGCGACCATTTTTGAATATAAAACCTATCCCATATTTTGTTTTTGCTT
The DNA here is from genome assembly GCA_043760555.1 of Betaproteobacteria bacterium. GTDB lineage: Bacteria > Pseudomonadota > Gammaproteobacteria > Burkholderiales > Usitatibacteraceae > JANMDR01. The sequence goes on along the minus strand of JAYUOW010000217.1, from coordinate 1,753 downwards.
CGGTTATGGCTTTGCGGTGCTGGCTCGAAAGTGGCGTATTCTGCGCGTCAACAGCGATTATCTATTTTCGCGCCGCTTAGGTTTTATGTTCGTTTTAGGGCTACTACACGGGGTATTTATTTGGTTTGGCGATATTCTTGCGCGCTATGCGATTGCTGGCTTTGTTCTGCAGCAGGGCATCCATTTTGGCCCACGGGCAAACTGGAAACGCCTTAAGTTTTGGTTAGCAATACATATCGGCATGAGTGTCATTTTGCTCACCGTCGCCGCTTTATTTAGCTTCGTTGATCCTAGCGCTCTATCAGCGCAAGTATCTGCCGACGATCCGCGCATTGCGATGAAGCTCGCAAGTGAAGTGTATAAAACTGCTGGCTACTGGGCGCAAACTGCGGCGCGAATCGGCGATTTTTTGTATGTACTTTCGAGCGTATTTTTCTTAATACCGGCGTTGCTGTGCTTGTTTTTATTAGGCACGCTTGCCGCGCAATGCCGCCTACTTACCCTTGCCCACTTGCCGCGCTACCGCACTTTTTGGCGCAACGTCGCCCTCACCGCTTTTGCGATTGGCGCCCCACTTTCCTTGGCTTACGGCTATTTGCAATTGCAAGCGGCCGAACGCGACAACGCTACCACAACCTCCGTCATTAGCCTGCTTGGTGAATTTGGCCCGGTACTGGCGATGGGCTACATCGCCGTTATCGCACTAATGTCCCGCTCGCCCGACCAGCCCGCAACATGGTTCTACCGCCTATTCGCCCCCGCAGGCCGCATGGCGTTAACCATTTACATCAGTCAATCAATACTGATGATGATTTTTTTAAACGGCTTCTTCCCAGCGATCACCTACCCCTATCGCGATTCGCAATTGGGATTATTAGGTTTAAGCCTTGCTTGCTATGCCGGATTATTGGCGGTCGCACATGTGTTTGCGCACTACAACCTACAAGGGCCGCTGGAGATTTTATGGCGACGACACACCAACCAGCCGACGAAATAATAAACCAACCAAAGTAACAAAAAAGCGACGCTGGCACCGCCTGAAGACGCCCTAAAATAGGGCATCTTCAGGCATTGATCCTGTAAGCTTTTGGATGAGGACTTAACAAAGGTAGAAGTCGTGAAAGCAGACAGCAAGACTAAAGGGCTGAACTCACGCGCGCACTTTACGCACTGGCACTGAATTGTCGCGCTCTAAAATGGAAGTCAGCACCCTAAAAAAGGCGGCAGCATACTTTGCGCGGGAGAGCCTGTGAAGTATGAACGAAGGAATCCGTGGGGGGGTGCTTTTATAGCCATAGATCTCTTTTTGTTTCCGCTATCGGTGCTATGCCGCGTCATGGGCGTAACGCAGTCGGGCTTCCATGCTTGGGCGAAGCGTGTACCCTCTAAAACCGAACAGATGCGCGAACGGCTGAGTATCAATATCCGACAGATATTTGATGCCCATAAAGGCCGCTATGGCGCGCCCCGTATCTTCAAAACCATGTGTGCGCACCACGGCTATTCGGGCAATCTAAGCCGTATCCAGAAGCTGATGAAAGCGATGGGACTAGCGGCTGAGGGAGGCGTTAAATTTAAAGTGACCACGGACTCCGATCATGGCGAGCCGATTGCACCAAATTTGTTGATGCAGGACTTTAGCTGTGACCCCAGCCTAGCAGCCTGTCGGACTGTGGCAATCGGAATCAAAATTTGGCTGCGCCGAGCCAGATTTTGCCTATTTTTTACGTCAATATCGAGCATATTGACTCAA
>JAYUOW010000216.1:0-11254 GCA_043760555.1 Betaproteobacteria bacterium | reverse complement strand
CGTCGTAAAAACTTCGGCCTTACAAATTCTTCGTGCGAATAAGCAAGGCCTAAACACCCGTATTTATTGGGCTTTCAGGGTTTCCGGACAGGCACTATTTAGGGAGAACTTTTCGTGAGCAGCAACGCAAAGCAGAGAAAGTTGGATCAGTAGCGGTGTCCTTAATTTTGCTTTAACATTTAAAATTCCTGAAGAAGCCCTAATTTAGGGCATCTTCAGGCACTTTTTCATTCTAAAAATAGCCGCGAAAAAATATTTATCTTTTGCTGATAGGTCGGGTATAGCTTTCCCGTTTACTTAATATGGCGCGAATTTTTGCCATATTCTGTAGCTACCACCACTCAAAGGAGCCACAAATGCGTACCCCAACACCCGCTGTTCCCGACTTTCATTTACCCCATGACACCCATCACCACGCACCCATCGTGCTGCTATCGCGGCGCCGACTGCTCACTGGCGCGGCGGCTTTAACAGGTGTCGCCTTTGCTGGCGGTGCCGTGAATGCGCTGGCGCAAGCCGCTGTTGGCAAGCTGCCCAGCACCCCTTTTCAGGTCATGGGGCCGTTTTATCCGGTTGACGTGCCCGCTGATCAAGATGCCAACATGACAATACTGGGCAGCAATAAAGATCGTGCTGCAGGCACCATCATTTACGTAACTGGTCGCGTGCTCGACACTCACGGTGCGCCCGTTGCCAACGCCACACTCGATATTTGGCAAGCCAACGCCTTGGGTCGGTACGCGCATCCGGCGGACGATAATAAAGCCGCGCTGGACGCTAATTTTCAAGGCTTCGCACGCATTCGCACCGCAGCCGACGGCAGCTATAAATTCAAAAGTATCAAGCCAGGGCCCTATCCAACCGGCGTGGACGATTGGGTTCGCCCCCCGCACATTCACTTCGACGTGCGTGGCAAAAAAAGTCGCCTCTTGACGCAAATGTATTTTGAAGGCGATGCGCTTAACGCAAAAGACCGACTCCTCAACAACATTAAGCTGAAGGAAACGGTGGTCGCAAAAATGGACGCGGCACCGGCAGCGGCGGAGAAGGGCGCGCTTGGAATGCGTTGGGATGTGGTGTTGGGATCGGGCTGATTTAGAACAAACCTAAACGGGCAATGCAGCATTTAGCTACATGCACAATGCGCGAGCCAGCGCATTACCGCAGTGCCGTAGCCCGGCTCCAGCGGCTTTTTGCTGCTTGGTACCCCTTGAGGGTGTAGCCGGGGTCGGTGTTTGCAAATAGAAAGCGCCAGTTTTAACCACCGCCCCAGCTACAGTCCGTCAGACGATTGCGATCAAAAATAATTTTGTAATGGCCTGATAGGTTCGATGCAATTTCCCGTTTACTTAATATGGAGAGCAATTATTGCCCTATCCCGTGATTTAAAAAAGCTAAATGGAGTAACACATGCGTATGCCAACACCCGATTTTTATTTGCCCAATGATGCTGGTCATCACCCACCGGTCGCGCCACTAACGCATCACCGAGTTGTTACCAGCGCGATTACTTTGTTTAGGCGCTTAACCATGACTTATTTGCAAGCTTTAGCCAGTGTAATCCGCACCAACACCGTTTCCAACGCTTCGCGTGTCACGTCTTTCACCGCACTGGCCGCAATATTGGTCATTGCCATGGGTGCAATGGGCATCTCAAGTGTGGCCACCGCCAATACCTTTCGTTGGTCTTCTCAAGGCGACATCACCACCCATGACCCGCATTCATCCGGTGTCATGCTCACGAACCAGTTCAACGGCCAAATTTACGAGCAGTTAATCGGGCGCGACCGCAACCTGAAGTTAATCCCCGCTTTAGCCACCAGCTGGAAGCAAACCAGCGCCACCACATGGGTATTCACGATGCGTGAAGGGGTGAAGTTTCATGATGGCGCGCCCTTGCTGGTGGAAGATATTGTGTATTCCATTGAGCGTGCGGCCATGCCTACTTCAAGTTCAAGAAATGTCGCGGTGCGATTAGGCAAACCCCGCAAAATTGATCACAAAACCTTCGAGTTAGTCACCTTAACGCCGAATCCTATGCTGCTAAACCAGCTGGGTGGTGCTGAGATTTTTATCATGAACCGCGCGTGGTGCGAAAAACATGGGGTTTTGAAGCCACAAGATAGGGTCAACAAAGAAGAAACCTTTGCTGCCCGCAACACCAACGGTACAGGGCCGTTTATGTTGGGGTTGCGCGAGCCAGATATCAAAATCACGTTGAAGAAAAACCCGAATTGGTGGGGCAGTGCCAACGGGCTTCTTACTGGAAACGTGACGCAGGTAGAGTATCGCCCTATAAAAAACGCCGCCACCCGCATGGCTGCACTTGTTTCCGGCGAAATTGACATGGTGCTCGATGTGCCGGTGCAGGATGTGGAACGCTTGCGGAGCGACAAGAAAATCAAGCTTTACGAAGGTGTAGAAAACCGCATTGTTTTTGTAGGTTTTGACCAAGCACGCGATGAGTTGCTCTACAGCAACGTAAAAGGCAAAAACCCGTTTAAAGATAAGCGCGTGCGCATGGCCATGTATCAAGCCGTGGATGTAGATGCCATTAAAACCTCGGTGATGCGTGGGCTAGCAACACCCACCGCCATGATGACCCATGCGCCGATGGAAGGCTTGCCCGCGTCGCTTGAAAAACGTCATCCGCTTGATATTGCAAAAGCGAAAGAATTACTAACGCAAGCGGGTTACCCAAATGGTTTTGAAGTCACCATGGATTGCCCCAATAATCGATACGTAAATGATGAAAAAATTTGCATCGCCTTGGCGGGCATGTGGGCCAAAATTGGCGTGACGGTGAAGGTAAATGCCATGCCCATGGCGCTTTTTTTCCCGAAGGGCAACAAGCTTGATACCAGTCTTTACATGCTTGGCATCGGGTACGCAGACGCCGATGCCATTCATATGCTGGACGGGTTGCGCACGCGTACTGCAACCAGAGGAATATCTAATTGGGGCAATTACAACCTGCCAGCTTTAGAGGCGCTAATTGCCAGTGCTGAAAGCGACCTAGACCCGCAACGCCGCCTCAAAAGCATAGCAGCAGCCCTACAAATGCAGCACGATGAAGTGCTGCATATTCCGCTACACCGGCAGGTAATTCCATGGGCATCGGCTAAAAACGTAACGGTGGTGCACCGGCCAGATAACTGGTTGGAAGTGGCGTGGGTGACGGTGGGGAAATAGCGGGTAGTTGCGTAGGTCGGGTTAGCGTTTTTGCGTAACCCGACGTATCGGTGAAGCTACCAATACATTTTGCGATTCGTCGGATTACGCGAAAATGCACCGCTAATCCGACCTACGGGAGCTGTGTTCGAATGCTTGAAGATGACCTAAATTAGGACGTCTTCAAGGTATTTAATTTACAAATTGAGCGAGAACCGTAAAAATTTCACGCCGCAAAAGCCCCTCTCCCCTCGAGGGAGAGGGGTTGGGGAGAGGGGGTTGCACGCAACAGGCACCGTAGGTATTTAAACCTCGATGCCACCTATTTTTAACCACCGATGTTGGGCTTGATAGTGCCCCAGCCCAACCTACAAAATATATTTTTAAGTCATGACGGAAACACAGAAAAAATCGCGTTTAGCAGGTGAAGTTACCAACGTAGTTAAGAGACATGGCGGCAGCTTTAGCGCACATCGCGCAGTTTCGTTTTTTTAGAACCATCACAAAGGAGAAATAAAATGGCTCGAATATTAATCACAGGCGCACGGCGTGGAATCGGTCGTGAAATTGCGCTTTTGCTTAGCCGCGCAGGTCACACAATCATCGCCACCATGCGCAACACAGAAAGCTGCGATCTGGCAGAAATTGCACGCGCAGAGGGGCTTTCAATTACGGTGGCTGCGCTTGACGTTGACGACGATGATGCGGTGGCGCAGTTTTTTGCATCATCTGTCGCAGCTGCCCAACCGATAGACATTCTTATCAATAATGCCGGCATCTTGTCAATCAATGCCGTTGAGGATGAAACCATCGCCACCATGCAAGCGGTCATGAACACCAATTTCTTCGGTGCGATGCGGTGCATAAAGGCCGTGGTTCCCGCCATGCGCGCGCGTGGTAGCGGACTAATTATTAACATCTCATCTATATCAGGACGCATGGCTCCCTTTGCGCAGAGTGCATATTGCGCGTCTAAATATGCACTGGAAGCCGCGAGCGAAGCCCTAGCACAAGAGCTAGCACCATTCGGTGTCCGCGTCGCCATGGTCGAGCCTGGAATTACTGCAACCGACATGGCGGTGGCGAATCTGCCCACGCCTTCTGCGAACAGCGCCTATCCCCATGGCCGACGCATGTTGGGATTCTTTGCCAATGCAAGCGTTTCGGGCACGCCGCCGTCAGTGGTCGCGGAAACAGTAGAGGATATTGTGAGCGGCCGAATCACGGCGTTCCGCACGCTATGCGGCCCAGACGCCGCGTCGTTCCTGGCGCTGCGCACCAGCATGACCGATGAAGCGTGGATAGGCATGAGTGACACGCTAGATGACGGCGTGTATTTTGAACGATTTGGTGCGGCTAGCAAGGCTGGCTAAGTGAGGCTGTGTGCAATTGTATTTTTGCAGCACCGTAGGTCTGCCCCAAGACGACCTAAATTAGGGCTTCTCCAAGGCATTAGGTTTGAGTATTGAGCGAGAACCGTTGATACACCGCTACCTAAAAGCCCCTCTCCCCTCGAGGGAGAGGGGTTGGGGAGAGGGGGATGCTTATTCGAAGTAGGGTAGTGAGCACGGTAGGTTGGGTTGGTGTTTAACCCAACATCGGTATCTGAAAGCTGGTGCCACTTCCATCGCGACCACCGATGTTGGGTAATAAACCTACCCAACCTACAAAATACATTTTTAACGCATGACGGAAACAGCAAAAAAATCCCGTTTAGCAGGTATGGCACCAGTTTTAGCTATTTCTAACAGCCCAGCTTTTAAAAACCACCTAATTGACGCACGCTATTTTTGAAGGAAACCTAAAAATGCAATCTTCCACTACCAACAACAGCCCTTCACAAGTTGACTATCTCGTCATCGGTGCCGGCGCTGCAGCCATGGCGTTTGTTGATACGCTACTCAGTGAAAACGCCGACGCTACCGTGCTGATGGTTGACTGCTACCACCGCCCGGGCGGACATTGGAACACGGCCTACCCGTTTGTGCGGGTGCATCAGCCCTCGGCCTATTACGGCGTGGCGTCGCGCGAGCTCTCCAGCGGTGGCAAAGACCTTGCGGGCATCAACGCTGGCATGGACAGCTTGGCCACGGGGGCGGAGGTGCTGGCGCATTTTGAGCAGGTAATGCGACATCGCTTTCTTCCATCAGGCCGCGTGCGCTGGATGCCGATGTGCGAGGTGCTGCGGGATAACGCGCAACAGCCCAGCGTGTATTCCATACGCTCGCTCACCAACGGCGAGGTGCGCACTATCCACGCCCGCAAGGTCGTAGACGCCACACACGCGCAAACCGCCGTGCCGTCTACGCATCCACCAAAGTACAGCGTGGCACTTGGCGTTAAGTGCATACCGCTAAACGACCTGCCCAAAATCAAACAGCCCTACGCCAACTACACCGTGGTGGGTGCGGGCAAGACTGGCATGGATGCCGTGTTGTGGCTGCTAGAAAACAGCGTGCCGCCATCGCGCATCCGCTGGATAATGCCGCGCGATGCGTGGTTTATTAACCGCGCCAATTTACAAACGGGCCTCGACAACTTCGAGCGCAGCATCGGCGCCAGCATTGGTAATTTTGATGCAATCATCGAAGCCGCTACAGTGGCTGATCTGTTCACGCGGCTAGAGGCAAACGCGCTGCTGCTACGCCTCGACCCTGAAGTTAAGCCCACCGCCTACCACTGCGCGGTGGTCTCGCCGCGCGAGCTTACGCAGATGCGGCGCGTGAGTGACGTCGTGCGCTTAGGGCGTGTGCAGGCCATTGAGCCCACGCGCTTGGTGCTGGATCAAGGCACGCTGGCCGCAGACCCAAATACGCTCTACATCGACTGTAGCGCGAGTGCAATCGTCAGGCATCCTAAACTGCCGGTGTTCGACGGGGAACGCATCAACTTATTGTTCGTGCGCTTTTGCCAGCCGTTGTTCAGCGCGGCTGTTATCGCGTATGTGGAAAGCCATGTTGCGGATATTGCCGAGAAGAACGCGCTTTGCAAGCCCGTGCTCGCCCCCGAACTGCCCATCGACTGGCTGCACATGTGGCTGGCGTCCCTAACCAACGGCGGGCGTTGGCAGCAACATGCTGGTTTAGCGGCGTGGCTCACCACCTGTCGCCTAAATAGCCTGACTGTGCTTAGCCGAGGCGTGACGGTAGAGGACGCACCCCGCATGGCGTTGCTGCAACAAGTGCGCGCCAAGGGTGGCTTAGCGACGGCGAAGTTGCAAGTGCTGCTGGCGGCGCAGGCTTACACTTTAAACGCATGTAATAGTAGCCACGATCAATGCCTTGTATAAGTCCTAAAATAGGGCATCTTCAAGGCATTACTGATGCACAAAAGTAGGGTGGGCAAAACTCTTTGTGTGCCCACGTCGGTGGATGAACACCGGCAACAGTGATTTATTAACAACCGCTGGTGGAAGAAATAATATTCACCATGCAAATGCACCAACACCAACACCAACACCCTTATTACAAAATGCACAAGGAAAACACCATGCAAATCACCCAAGCCCTACACCGCGCTGTCGCGTGCAACCCCAACGGCATCGCCACCGTCTGCGGCAATCGCCGCCACACCTTCGCCCAATTCCGTGATCGTATCTCGCGCTTCGCCGCTGCATTACACGCGCTGGGTGTTGGTGGCGGTGGCGGCGGCGGTGATCGCGTAGGCATCCTGTCGCTCAACAGCGACCGGTATGTTGAGGCCTACATGGCCGTGCCTTGGGCGGGTGCGGTCATCAACCCCTGCAACACGCGCTGGAGTGCCACCGAAATTGCCTATTCATTGGACGACTGCGACACGCGCGTGCTGCTGATTGACGACCCTTTCCTGCCGTTGGTGGCCGAGTTGTGCACGAAGAGCCGTAGTCTGGCCACGCTCATTCATGTGGGCGATGGCGTAACACCTGAGGGCATGCTCTCTTACGAAGCGCTGATTGAGAACCACAATGCGGCGACCGATGCTGGGCGCGGCGGCAAGGATCTCGCTGGTGTTTTCTACACCGGCGGCACCACGGGCTTTCCCAAGGGCGTCATGCTCTCGCACGAGGCGCTGCTATTCAATGGGCTTTGGTTCTGCGCCGTAGGTGCTACGCAGCCGGGTGACGTTAGCCTGCACGCGGCACCCATGTTCCACATTGCCGACCACGCCTTGCTCAATGCCCTTTGGCTGGCTGGTGCCACGCACGTCACGCTTCCAAGCTTCACGCCTTCGGCCATGTTGCAGGTGCTGGAGCGCGAGCGCATTACCACCACGCTGATCGTGCCGACGATGATTCAGCTGCTGGTTGACCACCCAGACGCTACTAAGTACGACCTTTCCGCGCTGCGGATGTTGGGCTATGGCGGCTCGCCCATCAGTGAGGCGGTGCTCGATCGCGCGCAAAAGCTGATGCCTCACGTCGCGTTCGGGCAGGCCTATGGCATGACCGAACTGGCGCCGGCCGTCACGTGGCTGCCGCCAGCACTACATTCTGCTGAGGGCCGGGCGCGCGGTAAGCTAAGCGCGGCTGGCTTGGCGATGCCGGGTGTACAGATTCGCATCGTGGGTGCTGATGGCGCTGCGTTGCCGCGCGGTGAGGTGGGCGAGATCATTGTTAAAAGCCCTGCCGTGATGTTGGGCTATTGGAATAAACCGGAAGAAACTGCAGAGGCGCTGGAGCGCCCTTCGAACCTCGGCTGGATGCACACTGGCGACGGCGGTCGCATGGATGATGAAGGGTTTGTATTCGTGGTCGACCGTGTGAAAGACATGATCGTTAGCGGCGGAGAGAATATTTACTCCACCGAAGTGGAGCGCGCCGTGGCTTCGCATCCCGCCGTTGCTGCCTGCGCTGTGATCGGCGTGCCAGACACCGAATGGGGTGAGCGCGTGCATGCAGTCGTAGTGCTCAAAGCCAGCCAACAGGCCACTGCCGACGAAATCCGCGAACACTGCAAGACGCAAATTGGCGGCTACAAATGCCCAAGAAGCGTGGAGTTCATCGCCGCGCTGCCGATGAGCGGCGCAGGCAAGGTGCTCAAGCGCACGCTACGCGAACCCCATTGGAAGGCGCAGCAACGCCAAGTAGCTTAAAGAAATTCCATCAAGCAAACGCACGATGTTGAAACGCTTAAAAGTGACAGGTTCCACGCTTTTGAGCACGCTTATGGACGCGCTTTTGAACACGTTTTTGAACACCAAAGCCCATATCTTCATCAACCCAGACGCAGAGGACATTTTCAACCATGAACCGTACTAGCACTTTCTATTTAGCCGTAATCGGCATTGCTTTTTTTGGAATGTTTGCCGTGGATTCCACCATGGCTCAAACCAAAACACCCGGATACATGATTATTGAATACGAGATAACGGATCAAGCGGCGTATCGTGAATATCTCAAAGCCTAAGCCGCGCTGCGCGCAACGGGGGTTGGCGGAACATTCTTGGTGCGCGGCGCGAAAGGAATTGGCCTTTCGGGCGAGTTGCCAAAGACAACAGCGGTCCTTCAGTTTTCAAGTGTGGAAGAAGCGGTGGCATTCGATAAATCGCCTGAATACGCAGCATTGAAAGCAAGCCGAGATAAGACGAGCTAAGGCGCTTAAGTGGCGGTCGTTTGTTGTTGAAGGCCTAGCCAAGTGAGTCGATGTGTGCGTGTTTGAAAACGGTGGGCAGCGTATTTGGCAAATGCGCCATTGCCTACCCTACAGTAATGGAGGAAACTGAAATGCACCAATCAAATGCACCAACTAATAACACCAACAATCGCGACTATCGGCTCAGCAATATCGATATGGTGCGGGGGCTTGCCATTGTCATCATGGCCATTGACCATGTGCGCGACTATTTTATGATGGCCGGTGCGCAAGACCCAATGAGTGACCCAAACGCGGAGCCAGTGCTTTATCTCACCCGTTGGATTACCCACTTTTGTGCGCCCGTATTTGTGCTGTTTGCAGGCACCAGCGCTGGGCTGATGGCAGCGCGCAAAACGCCGCAGGAGCTTGGGCTATTTCTATTTAAGCGCGGGCTGTGGCTATTGTTTGCGGAGGTGGCGATCATTTCCACTGCCATGACTTTTGCGCCTTTTGGAATCACCCAGCTTGGCGGGCAGACGGCGCTCATCATGCAAGTTATTTACGCTATCGGCGTCAGCATGATGGTGTTGGCGGGCGCGCAACTTCTTGGCCGTCGCTTTTGTCTCATCGCAGGGCTGGCGATTTTCTTCTGCCATAACTTGCTGGATTACATTTGGCCAGTGACGGCACTGTTCGATACCAAGTGGCCGCTATGGGCGGCGCTGCACAGCCAAATATCGATACCGCAAGGCTCGTTTTTCTTCTTCTTTGTATATCCAATCTTGCCGTGGGTGGGCGTGATGCTGTTGGGTTTTGGCTTGTCGGCGGTGTTTGATCGTCCCGCTGCCCAGCAAAAAGTCATGCTGTTGCGCATTGGCGCTGCGATGATTGCAGCATTTGTTGTGTTGCGCTTAATTGATGGTTACGGTGATACTAACCACTGGCAAACGCAGGCGCATGGCGCGATTTACACCGCAATGGATTTTTTCAATACGTCAAAATATGGGCCAAGCTTGCAGTATTTACTGATGACCTTGGGGCCAGCATTAGTACTTACAGCCTATGCAGATCAGCTGAACGGCTGGCTAAAAAATACCTTGGTGATGTTTGGCCGTGTGCCATTCGCCTTTTACATCGCCCACTGGTTTTTAATTCACGCCGCCAGCGTAGTGTTGGGTACGCTGCAAGGATTTCAATGGACGCAGATGATGACAAGCTTTGTGTTTTACCCAAAAGGCTACGGCCTTGATTTGTTGGCCACGTATTGTGTGTGGTTTGCCGTCATTGCACTGCTGTATCCGTTTTGCCGCTGGGTCGCGGACATCAAAGCGCGTCGGCGTGACTGGTGGTTAAGTTATTTGTAGTTCCGTGTGGTGCAATTGGTGCAGCGCTGCGCTGTATTGTGGTGGAAAGTCCTACGGAATTGTGTTTTTTGCAACGTTTAGTGCCTGTAGATGCCCTAATTTAGGGCTTCTACAAGGCATTTAAAGTAGACCTGCAGGGTGCAATCAGCGAACCGTGGTGTTTACGCAATGCACCGAGTATTGGAAGAAAGAACGTAGCGTCTATTGCGAGCCGATTAGATCGCCATCAAGCTACACCGCTAGTCTGTCAATATCCGCATCCAGTCGTTGAGCACATCCTCGACTCGATAATCGCTGTTTTATTTTTTCCAAATAAAGGCAACTAAAGGGGTCAGCGACTCATGGCACCCGGTTAAGCGCTGACGCCTTGAAAGCTGGGACTAAGCGCTTCACCAAGTATCATCAGGCAATTGGTCGCTCGCCCTTGAAAGCGAACTTTTAATGAAAATCGGCAGTCGCCGTGGCCTTTGAAACGTGCCTATTCACGGGCCTGTTCGCTTAACCGAGTGCCATGAGACGCTGACCCCTTTGATTACACTTTGATCATACTTTCGCGCAGCCGATTCCGGAAATCCCGATGCCGTGCGCAGCACATTCTCTCTGACCGCGCGCATCGAAGGCGCGTCAGCGGGCAAGCTGTTGTCGTGGACCGTTGACGAATCCGCCACGCGGAACTTCAAGGGCGCACCGTCCGCAAATGTGTCGAAAATCAAACGCACTATTGAATGGATACATGTTTCTGGGCTGGGTGCCGTGGCGCGGGTGGTGATCAATATCGAACCGACAGCGAAATACTACGACTACTTTGTGATGTACAAGATTGATAGCGAATGGAAGATTGGCGTGAAGGCGTTTGCGAATCCTGACCGCAAGTGAGTCCGCCGTGCTGGCCAAACCAATCGACCCTAACCCCGTTGATTTAGCAGTGTAATCATCCGCGGGAAAATGCAATAATCTTTGGACAGACCCTCACTATTACGACAAGACCCTATGAAATTCGCTCAATTATGCCAATGGCAACATCTATCCCGCCTGCCTTCTGCGTGGTTGCTGTTGGTTCAGCTTAGTATTCTGGTTTTGGCGCCCTTGACGAATGACAGCACCACCAGCCATGCGGTGTCATGGTGTTTGAGTGCGCTGGCCTTGCTGCTGCTGGCAACGATTATT
>JAYUOW010000215.1:0-3899 GCA_043760555.1 Betaproteobacteria bacterium | reverse complement strand
AGCTACTACCAAGCCAGCTGTAACACGCAAGCCTTAAGCGTAGGCCAACATAAAATAACGGTGAGTTTTAGCGGCGATAAATACAACTTCCCCGCCATTACCGATAGCAATAAAACACCCACGCCGGTGTTGACGCATGTGGTGCAGTAGGCGGGTGTCGGCGCATCTGTAGGGGACTCATTTGCCAATACGGCATGCGCCCAAACGGTTAAAATTCGACGCTGCAACCGAATGTGAGATGTGCAAACAATGCCTTGGAGACACCCTAAAATAGGGCGTCTCCAAGGCATTTTCATTTTTGTGTAATTAGATATTCTACCGTGGTGCGGGAGGCGCGTGCGTCCGTTTTTCCACCTCCCGGCGTAATTGGCGCTCCGCTGATTACGCCCTACGGTGGCGGCATATCAACCGGCATCAATGTTGGCTCCGCTCACCCTGTAGGGGCTCATTTGCCAATACGGCATGCGCCCAAAGGGTTAAAACTTGACGCTGTCTCAACACGCAATACGGTTCTTGAAACCTTGGAGACGCCCGAATTTAGGGTGTCTCCAAGGCATTCTTCCGATAAAATTTAGGGCTTACAGCGCCTTCATCTCGTCACTCCGCAACCCCACCAACACTGCCTCACCGCTATCTTTATCAACTCTAAACTCACCGTATCTGGCGCGCTCATACTGCTGCGCTTTGCCTTCTTCAAAAAAGAAGGCGTTGGTGCCTAGCCATACGCGGCCATCGCGTAGGCGGTAGCGGATTTTTAGTGCTTCCTTTTGCGTGCTTAATGACGCCACGCGTTTTTCGTTGAGCTGCACGGCTACCACGCGGGACTCGCCTTCCATTGGCTTGCTGGGCATTGATCCTGTGGTGTCGCTAAAACTGTTTGCAATTTCGCGTGCAAGCCGAAAATCTAGCGTCATGTAATCACCCTGCATGAGCGATCGTGGATCCACCGGCGCTAAGTCAAGGTACATAACTTCGCCATTGCGTTTTATGCCTTCTTTGTGGGCAATTAGCGTGTTCACCACGCCTAGCGCTAGCACAGCGCCAATGGCGATAAACCCGCGTTTAATTTTGGTGGATGGTGTCATCATGATTGCGCTCCCGAGGTTATTGCGCTGCGCTTTAACAGCATTGCAGCACCAATACAAATGCCGCCCATCACTACCATGAGTAATGACTTTGACAGCAAGCTGGTGCCCAGCGCGTAGTAAAAATGCGATACGTGAATTAGCGCGCCCACAAACGCAATGCCCATCAGTGCGCGGTTGCGCAGCGCGAAGCCTGCCGCGATGGCGGCAGCGGCGAGAAGGGCGCTTAAAATCGGCCAGAGTGCCAAAAAACCAGTGTCTTCAAAATGTTGGCGGCGCATGTCGAATAGCTCAAGCGGGTGCGATAGCATGGTGGCAAATGCCAAGCCGACAATTAGGCCTGAAATTGCCGGACGCACCAGCGCTTGCCGTCCGCGCGCCATCCACTGCGGCTCAGTCCGTATCAGCGCCCACACCAACGCCGCCACGGGCAGCCACGTGGCCGCCCACGTAAGCAGCGCGTAGCCTAGCGTTGGCGGCGTGGCTTTGGTAAATGCATCAAACCCAAAACCGTATTTATGGTCCGCGCCAAATAGCGCAAACCGCATGGCGAAGCTGAGCGCGATGCACGCAAAAAAAGCGGAAAGGCCACGGTGCAAGGTGTTAGGCATGATGAATACCAACGCGGCTTGCATTAAAAATATGCCCCATAGCGTGAGTGTGAATCCTAGCTTGGCATCGGCCATCGCCACCACCAGTAATATTTGCCCGGCCACTGATAATGCCAACGCGAGTTGCGCCACAAAATCACCGCGCCGGTCGGCCATAAACAACCCAAAGGCCGCACCCAAACAAAAAATGCCGGAGACGAAAAAACCTTCTGCTGATGTAGGTTGAAACAAGAGGCCTACAAAAAACAACAAAAATAATCCAGCCAACCAACCGCTGGCGTTCAGTAGCAAGCTAATGTACCAAGGCCGTGCTATTTCTACGGCAATACTGTCGCTGCTGTTGCCTTCCGGCGCGGGTAGTTGCAGCGCTGTGTAGAGTTCTTGTGGGGTCATGATGTGCTCGCTTCTGTTTGCGCTGACGTGGGCGTTTGCGTATGCCACGCCCGCACGTAATGCATCAACACGAGGCCCGCAACGGTTGACGTTGCAATAATCCAAAAGCCGATCAAAAATATAATGCCAATGTCAGCGCCACGGGTGGTTAGCCGAATGATGTAGGCCGTAGAAATAACGATTGCCGATGCGGCAATAAGCGCTAATGGATACGCATCGCGCTTTAATTTTAAGGTGTGCCAAGCCAACGCGGCGCAACTTAAAATGATTGTCAGTAAGATCGCGAATTCAGTGCCGCCGTGCTCAAACTTATCTTCCATAAACCGATGCGCTTTTATTGCAAAGAGGCAAGCGCTGGTGCCGTAGATGATTGAAAACGTAAGAAGTACCCGCTGGAGATGGCCTACTTTAGGCGTTTTCCAACCAGTCTTCAATATACAAATAAGTGCGCCTAAGCTATTTATTATAAATGGAATCATCAACACTAAAGCATCGTTCATGTGGAAGCGATTAAACAAGCGCCAACCAAAATTATTGGTGTTACCCCAGCCGCACAGCAGTGCCAAGCCGATGTTTAAAATGCACACCCAAATAATCCACAGCGCACCCGACTTCGCGGCTAACGCAAATGGCAGTGTAAGTGCAGCCCATGCAAAAAATAATTCGTACACGTCGGCACCGGTTTGGTAGGTTTGCCCAAACAGCGCCAGCAACACCCCAGCCGAAAATGTGGCGCCGACTAACGCGATGGTAAATATTTGCTTACCTTTTGGTGATTCATCGGCCGCGCGCAACCACGCGATGCCAATGCAGCCAATCAAAATTGCCTGCACGAACGCAAAGCGCCCCATCGGTCCCATGTCTTGCCAATTGGCGGCAATAAAAAATATTAGCCCGGCAATAAGCGCTGAAACGCCGCCCCACGTTAAGCTGTTGGCTGCAAACGCCCGCCATTCAGCCATCTTCGGGCGGTTGCCGGTAATGTTTAGGGCGCTATCAACGGTGGCTGCGTTAAGCGTGTGATGTGTTACGAATGCATCTAATTGGGTTCTGTTCATTTCGGTAGTGTACCTAAGTCTGCCGTTGAGGGTGGTAAAACCTGACGGTGACGTGCGCCGTCTGTCATAATTGGCCATCAGTAAAAAATCGCGATGCACGTCGTAACGCTATCGCATATTAAAAATAAAACTAGCCGGAGGAATAATGGCCCTACAACAACTCGATGAGCATCAAATTGCCACGTGGACGCGCGCACAAAAAGACGAATGGTGGTTTAAAAATGTATTCCGTGGCGACATGGCGCAGCTAACCGCGCGGTCTGCCATTACCGGCTTTTTATTGGGCGGTATTTTGTGCGCAACGGCGTTATACATTGGTGCCAAAACCGGTATCTCAATTGGCGTAGGATTAACGTCCGTAATTTTATCGTTCGCGATTTTTAAGATTTTGCACGGCGCGGGTTTAGGGTCGGATTTCACTATTTTAGAAAACAACTGTACGCAATCTATTGCCACATCCGCGGGCTATGCGATGACACCGCTAATCTCAAGTTTGGCCGCGTACATGCTTGTGACAGGCAATATTATTCCGTGGCATCACATGATGATTTGGATGGTGGTGTGCTCGGTATTGGGCGTGCTTATTGCGTTTCCGATGAAGCGTAAGTTTATCAACGATGAGCAATTACCTTTTCCAGAAGGTCGCGCGTGTGGTGTGGTGCTCGATACGCTTTACACCAGTGATGCGGGTAAGGGCATGTATCAGGCGAAGTTGTTGGGTTGGACGGCGTTATTGGCCGCCGCCTATCAAG
>JAYUOW010000214.1:0-11307 GCA_043760555.1 Betaproteobacteria bacterium | reverse complement strand
TAAACACCGCGCACTCCAAAGCCTCGCCAAGCAACTAGGGCAGACATTAGTGCCTATAAGAGAAAACCCTTAAAAACCACTATGTTCATGGAAAGGGCATCTCCAGCCATTACTTTTTCATCTCCCGCTCAATTTCATCACGTATACGCTCAACCCATTTCAATCGCTTGATGGTTGGCAGCGCCGCATTGATGCGTTCCAGCGCAGCCGCCAACAGCGTTGCACGCTGCGATGGGTTTGCCAGCGCGTCGGCCAACAGTGCGCGTGCGTGGTATCCCTTTACCGTCTCGTCATCGCTATTCATCACCTGTGGCAGGCGGTAGTAGGCGCGTACGGACACCAACAGTTGGTTGGCTTCTTCATGCTTGCCTTGCCGTGCCAACGCCAGTGCCAGTGTTACGCCCAGTTCGTGCGTAAAGAATTGTTCCGTGAGGGTCGGTTCGGCAGCGGGCTTGTTGTGGGTTAGCGCCGCGCGTACTTGCGTCTCCGCCTCGGCATACCGAGCCTGTGCCAGCAAAAGCCTCGCCGCCATATGGTGAAGCGCTTCAATGCCGCCCAAGTTTGCTGACTTGTCGTCCTTATAAAAAGCCTTAAAGTCAGCGATGCTCTGTTCGATACTTCGTTGCGCTGAGATAAGATCACCACCGGCGTGTAGCGCAATCATGGCACGCGTGCGATTCAACGAGAGCCGCGCAGACAATTGCGCCCGTTGGCCGGCACCTGCGGCTTTTGAAACGGCAAAATATTGTTCGGCTTTGGCCATATCAGCCTGCGATTGCTTCATGTCGCCACGCTCTGCCCAGCCGTCTGCGAAGTCCAAGTGCGCGTAAGCGAGGCTGTCCGCCGCACCGCCGGTGAGGCGCTCGTCCTTGCCAACAAACACCGCCTGCCGCCCATGATCGAGCGCGTCGTCATCCCGGCCCAGTAAGAGCAACGCGTTCGCTAACTGCCCATGGGCAAAACGCAAAGCGCTCTGCCCCTCCGCACTGCTCCCTCGAAGTGCAACGATCTCTTGCTGAATTTTGACCGCTTCGCGCAAATAAGGGAGTTGGCGCGCCATGTTCAGTTGCTGTGTTTCGATCTGGTTCAATGTAGTCAGCAAAAATGTTCGATTATTGAGTGCTTGCCGATGCCCCGGACGCTGCGCCAGCAGTTTGGTGGAAAGCGCCAAACAGGGCTCAAGTGCGGCACGCGCCTCCGGCAAGCGGCTCAAACGAATAAAGGCAACGCCAACAGACCTACATGCCCATAGATACGACATGGTCACCGACGGGTCAGTCAATTCGAGCGCGCCCATCTGCTTGGAAATGCGTTGGTTATTCTGCGCGGCTTCAAGCTGGTCAGCCCGTCTGCCCGTTCGCTCATACCCGTCAGCAAGAGCTGCGTAAGCGCCTGCCTGCGCCTCACGCGCTTGACGCGGTGGGTTGGCCTTGGCTAATACTGGTTTTATAAGTTCCAGCGCTTCGTTGGCAAGCGTGATGGATGCTGGCGAATCGGCTCGGCTTTGCAGCAGCCTCGCAACTAAGCTCAGATGACGCACTTGGGCGATCACGGTTTCATCAGAGTTGTCACCTGCGGCGCGTAGCGCCTTGATCGTGGCACCCGCTTCGTCAGCTAACTTTTTCGCCTCATCTAGCTTGCCGGTGTCTCTCAACACTGTGGCGTAAATGAGCTTCGCGTCAGCGCTGTTGCGTTGGGTGACATTACTGCGCGCTTCAATCGGCAGTTTTTCGTAGTAATCGACAGCGCGCGTTGCCAGGCTTTGCACCGCTTCAATGCGGCCTGTTGGCCGCATTTCTTTGAGGAAGTCATCGAGCAAGAATTCCACCAGCTTTTCGGCCTCATTACGCGACGCCTCAGACACCCGATGCGTCCTGACCGCCACGGCTTCTGAGCCTTTGGCGCGCTGTGCACTTGAAACTGCATCGGCTTCGGCACCCTTGGCGCGCTCGGCGTTCAAAACAGCCACGGCTTCGGCACCTTTGGCGCGTTCAGCGCTTAAAACAGCGGCGGCTTCGGCACCTTTAGCACGCTCGGCGTTTAAAACAGCGGCGGCTTGCGCTTCTTTTGCACGCTCGGCACTTAACACCGCTTCGGCCTCAGCGCCCTTGGCACGCTGGGCGCTCATGTAACCGAAGATGGCGCTGCCAACAGCCAGCACCGAAAGTACCGCACAGCCAGTTGCAATCTGGCGGGCGCGGACGAGGGCTTTGCGGGTGGCGTTCGCGCGTTCCTTTTGCGCGGCTAAATTCTTTTCGGCTTCGGCCAAACTTTCACGTTCCAGCCGTTCTGCGCGGCTTGCTTTCACTACCCCGCACAGCACATCGTGGGTAAGCTCTACACGGCGCACGTCGAGGCGTTCTTCGATGCGGAGGAGGCGACGATTAACTAAGGTGGCCAGCGTGGTTGCTGCATCAGGTTTGGCACTCGCGGTGGTGAAAGCCTTCAACACGCGCTCCTCGGCCAAGTTTTCGCGATAGCCGGAGTCGGTTAAAAGGTCATCTTCAATGGCTTTACGCACGGCTGCGGGCTGGTCGGCCAGCGCGCGTTCGTAGAATTCTGCCAATATGGTTTCGTTGGAACCTGCGAGTAGATCGACCGAAATTTCCTTTTTGCCCTGCGCAATGCGGGCATTGTTAAGCTCACGACAAATTAAGCTTAATAGTGAAGGCTCAACCTCAGCATTGCGTAGCTCAGCACCACCGGATACAAAGCGCACAATCGATTCCGCTACTTCTTGCGTCACCAGCTTGCCACCGGGCTTCATTACTGCCGCCAAGGCCTGCTCCCCGTTCATGCGGGCTAGGCGCAAGCGGTTTTGCGTAATCGATGGCATGGCGCTCTTCACGCCTTCCAAGTGGGCTAAATAATCCTCGCGCAATGAAATTAAAATACGATAATCTGCACGCGCAAAATCAAAGTGTTCCGCCACGGTGTCGTCAACATCTATTTTGGCTTCTAGCGCTTTGGGTGGGCGGTTTTCAACTAAGTCAGCCAAGTCTTCAATAAATTCTGCCGCCCGCTTGCGCCCTGCATCATCGGCTTGGGCTAAGGTAAAAATTTCTTCAAACTGATCAAAAATAAGCAGCGGAATAAGGGGTTTGCCCGCAGCGTCCAGCAAAGCATCATCGCGGTGATGCAAAAATTCCCATAGTGACTCACCCTCAACAGCAGCCCCCGTGCGCGTCCATGTGCCCTGCGATGCTGTAGCCCTAAAAATAGCTTGTTTAATTTGCGCTGATGGCGATATAGCCGCCGCACTGTAATCCACCCGCACATAGACGGGGCAATAGCCTTCAGGCCGTAAGCGTGGCACGATGCCCGCATTCAGTATAGAAGTTTTGCCCAAGCCGGATTGCCCAAAAAGTACCGTAAGCAACTTGCGCTGCACACGACGCGAAAGCTCGCCTACTTCGTCTTCACGGCCATAAAAATAGGGGCGCGTTTCTTCGGTGAACGAGGCTAAACCTAGCCATGGGTGTTGGGTGTCGATGGTGGTTTCGACTTGCGTTTGCGTTTGCGTTTGCGTGCTCATACGCGCCCCTTAAGCAAGGTTTGCAGGCGCTCTATAAACGCGCCAGCATTGGCGCCACCGGGTAGCTTGGTGAAATGTGCGGCTTTAAATTTATCGGGTACTTGTGCTGATGCTTCCAGCGTCGTGTCAATCACCACAGGCAATAAAAATACCGCGCCATCGGCCATGTTGCGGGTGCGATCAATCGCGTAGCTCCATTCACGGCGGAAATAGGCTTCTAAGCGGCGCTCAGTATTGGCGGACACCACGGGAATAAAGTAGGCGCAACGGGCAATGTTTTTTTGAATTTTACGGTCGTAATCATCACCGCTTTCAAGGCGTTCCATGTCAAACCACACCTTCACACCAGCGGCATCAAGGGCGGCTTTTAGGCACTGCACGGCGGGCAGGTCTTCCCGCGCATAGCTAATAAATACGGCGTTCTCGGGCATTTCTATGGCGGGCGGTAAGAAGCGTGCCGGGGCATCAAGGGCGACTACATTGCCACCTTTACCGTTGCGCACCAGCCAACGCCGATGCAGTTCTGCCACAAAGTCTTCCGCACCAGAATACACTCTGGTGCGCAGGCTTACCTGCTGCAAAAACGCCATGAGCCGTTCATCACTGCCTGAATGGTCGTCAGCCAATACTTCACCCACTTCGCGCGGATCAGAAAGCCTACGGCGTTTTGCCATGCGCAAAAATAGCCGCACTAACCAATTAGAAAAGTTTGAGCCTATCAATAACAAATGATTATTTTCAAGCTCATGGAATAATTTTTCAGGTGTTAGATGCTCGCTTTGCAGGGCGCATACAAATTCCAAGGTGTCTTCATCAGAAATTACATACGTGGGGGATGCGGACACCCGCCCCAGCAGGTGATACACGGCGGGGCGCGTCATGTGTTCGCGCTCGGTGGGTAGATCAGCCACACGATTGGGCGCGTAGCTTATTACTTCCGTTGATTGCGCCCCGCCAAACCGTGCTTCGTTAATGGCTTGTTCCATATAGCCATCAAAGGTGGTGCTCACAAATAAATCAAGGTCGGTAATTTCGGCTAACTGTTTCAAGGCTACTGGCGGGGTAAATGTGGCCTCACGTAAAATCGAGCGCAGCCGCGTATAGGCCTCTTCACGCCGGCCATGGGACGCCACATGCCAACACACCACGTCATTGAGGCTATAGGGCTGTGGCAGCCGCTGCGTGTCTACATTTAGCTTGAGTGCTAACTTTTCAGCCAACCAGTCGTAAAGCAAACGCGGGCCGGTGTCAGTTTCAACCTTTAATAACTCAGGGCCAATGATGGGGATGACGCGCTTTTCTTCAATGAAGTTGAGCAAATCGTCCCACGCGTCTTCATCTAGGCGCGAAGGCGGCGGGTGAATTGGCAGTGCATGGGGCGAATTAGTCACGGCATATGTCCTAAAGGCGAAGGTTACCAGCTTGTCAATTATGAACAATACCTGAATTTAAGTTGCATTTGTGGATGATTCAGGTGATGTCGATCACTAACGCAGCTGCATTTTTGGGCGTTAAGGTATTTAGAAACGAGCGGTTTTGGCGCGGCGAATGGCCTGAAGATGCCCGTATTTAGGGCGTCTTCAAGCACTATTTGACGAAAAAACAACGGGTTTTTGAAAACCATTGCCCATAATTAAGTAAACGCAGTGCAAACGGATTCCTATCACGGCGTTAAAAAATAATTTAGATCGCAGACCGTAGGGCGTCAATCAGCGTAGCGCCAATTGCGCCGAGTGGTGGCGATTAGGTGATGATTAGGTGATGATTGCGCAGGGCAGAACATGATTAACACCGATGTTGGGCTAAACACCAGCCCAACCTACCCAACAAATATGCCTGAAGATACCCTAAATACGGGCATCTTCAGGTTAGTAATAATCCACAAGCGGATGATACTGCGCTACGTTTAAAGGCGATATAGCGATGGTCGAGCGATGCGGCGCAATTGGCGCTTCGCTAATTGCGCCCTACGAGTACTACGAGCCCTACGAATAACCATCATCGAACGCAACCACCATACGCCGTCATTTAGGAAAACCCATTCGATCGATGATTGCCTGTAGGCCAGGTGCATTGCGCAGTTCGGTATCAAACTTGGGGATGAGTGCCGCAGCTACCATGTTTGGTGTCCGGTCGTTAAAGGCTTTTTCGTACCAGCGGATGGCCTCGTCGATCTCGCCGAGCGAAGAGTGAACAGTTGCGAAGGTAACAGGGTCGACGTACGCCGTTTTTTCTAGCGCATGAAGTTCGGCCAATTTCTCGCGAGCGCGTTTGGTGTCTCCACAGGTCGCATAGACCGCACCCAGCCACGAGCGCGCTAACGGTGCGCGACCGCCCGCTATCTTCGTTTCGGCGTTATCTGCCTGCAAGAAAGCTTCTTTGCATTGCTTTTGCACGGCCAATAATCGCGCGAGTTTTACGTAGCCCCAAGTCCAATTTGGGTCAATGTCGATGGCGCGGCGAAACGCCGCAGTTGCTTTTTCGTAATCGCCCCGAACCCAGTGATTGATTCCGATGTCGTGCAGCGGCCCCATGGCAAGCGGGTCAAGGCGCGATGCCTCTTTAGAGTACGAAAGTGCGTCGTCGAGCCGGCTCATCGAAATCAAGAAAGAACCGTAGTCTTGGTGCGCATCACTGCTACCGGCATTGAGCTCAAGGGCTTTCTTAAAAGCCGCTTCGGCGCCCGCCCAGTCCCAATTGAAGGAATAAAGGATTCCCGCGAGGGCTACGTGCGCTTCTGCGAGCGTTGGGTCGAGCTCAAGGGCGCGGTTAGCTGCGACGCGCGCACGATCCAACACTTCGGTGCGCGAGCTTGCGCGCAGATATGCCTGACGGGCGTAGGCATGTGCCAAGCCCGCGTGCGCCAGCGCATACTCAGGTGCTAACGCGACTGCCTGTTGCATCAGGTCGATACCCTTATCCATTTCCTGCTGACTGCCGATTGCATGGCTGCGCCCTCGCAAATAGAGCCGATAGGCCTCCGGATCGGAAGTGGCGTTGCGGACGAGCTTGGCCTTTTCTTCGACACTCAACTGACGCCGTAGCGTCTGGGCGATGGTGGTGGCGATTTCGCCCTCGACTTGCAGCACATCGTCTGCACGGCGGTTGTACTTCTCACCCCACAACAGCGTGGCGTTGCTTACCCGTACGAGTTCTGACGTAATCGTCAGACTTGCCCCACGCTGCACGACCGTGCCGATCACAATGGCGTCAACGCCAAGCGTGCGGCCTATCTCCATCGCATCCATCTTTTTTCCCTTGAACGAGAATGCAGATGACCGCGAGATAACGCGGAGGCCACTAAGCCCTGAGAGTTTGTTAATTAGGCTCTCTGAGATACCGTCACTAAGATAATCGATTGCAGCATCGCCCGTCCCATTCTCAAACGGCAGTATGGCGACCGAACCAATTGTGGCCTTGCGAAAATTCAAACTCCACATTGCAGCGCCAGCGACAAGTAAGACTGCCACCAGTGCAGCCGCGCCGAAAAGCAGGCCACGTCGTTGCTGGTGCCGCGTGGAAATAGGCGTATTTGGCATAGTGGCAAGCTCGGAATATCGGCCACTTGCGCCGCCGCTTAGACTAATGTCCGTGCGGCCACGCGTTGGCAAACCACTACCCAAGCCGCTTGGTTCGCCAAGCGTTGCATCTTTTATCAAGCCCTCTGCCACATTCGTTTTTGGTGTGCCAAATCCTGCTACCGCAAACAATCGTACTGACTGCGAGATATTCTTAAGCTCGGCGATGCCTAAGTCTATGAGCTTTGGTTCGATCTTATTGGCCACTTGCCGCGCGACGTCTTCAGACATGAGAATTTCATCGGCGCCCGCACTCGATTGCACACGCGCGGCGATGTTGACGCCATCGCCGAACACATCGCCTTCGCGGTGTACCACGTCGCCCAGGTGAATGCCAACACGGATGCGGATGGGCTCCGTGCTGGTTGACTCCGTATTAACGGTGGCGTTGCGCACACCAATATCGCGCTGAATCTTGATCGCGCAGTGCACGGCTTCTAGGGCGCTATCAAATTCCACCAAAAACGCATCACCGACGGTCTTGATCTCGCGCCCTCGGTGCGCAGTAAGCGCTGCACGAATGAGCCGATTGTGCTCACTTAACAAATCCAGCGCAAGTGTTTCATCACGCTGTGTTAACGCGCTGTAACCCACCATGTCGGTGAACATGATCACCGACAAGCGGCGAGACGATGAGGGAGCGGGCGCAGCAGGTTTCACTTATCGTCCATCAATAGCTTTGCTGCATCGCTTGATTCTGCGCTGGGCTTGCCCAATGAAACCGCGCCCATTTGCTTACCGCGCTTCTTCACCAGTAATAAACAACCGATAGCGCCCAACCCTAGCAGCATAAACGGCCCAAACCAGAGCAAAAAGTTGCTGGATTTAATGGGCGGGTTGTAAAGCACAAAATCACCGTAGCGGGCTTGTAAAAAGCCTTTTATGTCGTCATCACTTTTGCCAGACGCCATTAAGCTGCGCAGCTCACGACGCAAATCGCCCGCCAAGCCTGCGGGGGAATCGGCTAGGGTTTGGTTTTGACAGACTAGGCAGCGTAATTCAGTTTCTAGTTTTTTGATGCGCACTTCGAGTTCGGGCGATAGCGTGACCAATCCCGGCTGCGGGGCTTGGGCGAATGCTTGGGTGGCAACCGCGGTGCAAAACAGGAGGGCAATAAGTAGAAGTGTGCGCATTATTTAGCCTGCAAAGTTTTAATTAAGGGCAACATTTCGCGTTCCATCACGTCGGCCGAAACAGGGCCTACGAATTTGTAGGCAATCACGCCTGCTTTATCAATTATGAAAGTTTCCGGTGCGCCGTACACGCCAAAATCAATCGCAATTTTGCCGTCTAAATCGCTCACCGAAATATCATAAGGATTGCCGTAACGCGCTAGCCAGCTCAGCGCATCGGCTTGTTGGTCTTTCCAGTTGAAGCCTAAAATTGGCACGGTTTTTTGCTTGGCAAGCTCAATGAATAAAGGGTGCTCGATGCGGCACGCCGCACACCATGAACCCCACACGTTTACGATCCAAACACGCCCCAGCATTTGCGCACGGCTGAAGGTTTGGGCGCGATCTGCAACTTGAGGAAGCACGAAGTCTGGTGTGGGTTTGCCGATGAGCACGCTGGGTAGTTTGCGTGGGTCTAAAAACAAACCTTTGAATAAAAAACCTAGGACAACCGCGAATACGATGAGAGGTAAAGCAAATGCCCAGCGGCGTTGTGCGGCAGATTTCTGAGAGTTAGGCTCGCCCATGGCTATTCTGCGGCTGTCGGTTGCAGAGGTAATGTTGTAGTGGCGGGCTTTGCCACCTTCGCTAATTTCAAGCGATAGCGCTTATCTGCAATGGCCAAAATACCCCCCAATGCCATCAATAAACACCCCGCCCAAATCCAATCTACAAAGGGCTTTACATACACACGCACGCCCCATGCACCGGTGGTGGATTCTTCTACTGGTTCGCCTAACGATACGTAAATATCGCGCGTGAAACCCGAATCAATATCGGCCTCTGTCATGGTTTGACCCGACGCAAAATAGCGGCGTTTTTCTGGGTGCATGGTGCGTAATAATTTACCGTTTTCTGATACTTCAAATGTGCCGCGAAGGCCAGTAAAATTAGGGCCTGGCACAGTTTCTACCTTAATAAATTTAAAACTATAACCGCCCTGCTCTACCGATTCACCGGGCGATAAACGCACGTCTTTTTCTGATTCATAGCCCTTCACCATCGTAACGCCAATTACAAACACTGCGACGCCCACGTGCGCGCAGTGCATGCCGTAATAGCTGCTGGAATTGCTGCGCAGTTTGGCAACAAATCCTTGCACTGGTGCGGCTTGAAAACGCAAATACAACGCCACAATCGTTGCACCGATAATCCATGCAGCCAGCAATATGCCGAAGGCTAACGCAGGCGTCCATTTGCCCATGGCATAGGGAATCACAACGGCGCACACCACCGCACTTGCCGCCGCCCATTTAAGGCGCTTAGCTAGGCTTGGCACTGTGGTTTCACGCCAACTTGCCATGGGACCGATGGCCATTAAAAATAACGCGGGCGACATTAAAATGTAGAACAACCAATCAAAATATGGCGTGCCGACTGACATTTTTACGCCCTTGAGCGCATCCATAAACAAGGGATACAACGTGCCCAATAACACCATGCTCATGGCAACGACGAGTAATAAATTATTGGCCAGCAAAAATGACTCGCGCGACGCTGGCGTGAACGCTTGAGGTGCTCGCGCAAGCCCTATTGTCGGGGCTCTCCAAGCATATAGCGCTAATGATCCACCTACTACAACAGTCAAAAATGCCAAAATAAATACCCCACGCTTCGGGTCAGTTGCAAACGCATGCACACTCGTGAGCACGCCGGAACGCACGATGAACGTGCCTAGCAGCGAAAGGGAAAACGCGAGCAAGGCCAGCAGCACCGTCCAGCTTTTAAAAATGCCGCGCTTCTCCGTTACAGCCAAAGAATGGATGAGTGCGGTGCCCACTAACCACGGCATGAAGGAAGCGTTTTCAACGGGGTCCCAAAACCACCAGCCGCCCCAGCCTAATTCGTAATAAGCCCACCATGAACCCAACATAATACCGACAGTTAAAAAACACCACGCGGCCGTAGTCCACGGGCGTGACCAGCGCGCCCATGTGGCATCCAACTTGCCGCCCAGCAATGCGGCGACCGCAAACGCAAACGCCACGCTAAAGCCCACATAGCCCATGTAAAGCATGGGTGGGTGAATAATCATGCCAGGGTCTTGCAGTAGCGGATTTAAATCACGGCCTTCGGCGGCAGCGGGAATTAGGCGATCAAACGGGTTGGATGTCATCAACATAAACAACAAAAAACCCACCGCAATTAAGCCCAGCACTGACAGCACGCGCGCCAATACTTCTTGCGGCAAATTGCGGCTAAATGCAGCCACTGCAACTGTCCAGCCCGCTAACATCAGCACCCACAGCAATAGCGAGCCTTCGTGCGAGCCCCAACTGGCGGTAACGCGATACACAGCGGGCAATTTGGTATTGGAATTCATCGCCACGTTATGCACTGAAAAATCGCTGGCTAAAAACGAAGCCACCAAACAAATAAACGCCACCCCCACGAATACAAACAGCCCTGCGGCTAAGGGACGTGACGTTGCCATCAAGCGCTGATGGCCTTGAAACGCGCCGATTAGCGGCATGGTGCCCAGCAACAGGGCTAAAAATAAAGAGATGACTAATGCAAAGTGACCGAGTTCTGGAATCATTTTTCTAAGCCTAAAATTAGCGCAAATTACTTGGTGGCGGGTTCAGAAACAGGATAACTACCTGTATCACTTGGCGGGGGCTTGCGTTCAGTTGGCACGTCAGGCGCTTGCGTAACCACTGCTTTTTGTCCTGCAAAAATTTTGCCTTCAATGGGTTTACCGGCACGCTTCAACGCTTCAGCAGCTTCTGGCGGCATGTAGTTTTCATCGTGCTTTGCGAGCACTTCGGATGCTTGAAACACGCCGTTAATCAGCTTGCCCTGCGCCACTACGCCCTTACCTTCTTTGAACAAATCCGGCAAAATTCCGGTGTAGGTGACAGGAATGGTGGTGACAGTGTCGGTGACTTCAAAGCGGACATTTAAGGTGTTACTGCCGTCGTTTGCGTGCGGTCGCTGCACGCTGCCGACGGTGACTAAACCGCCGAGTCGAAAGGTTTTATCTTTAGGCGCTTTGCTGGCAACTTCTGATGGCGCAAAAAAG
>JAYUOW010000213.1:0-11319 GCA_043760555.1 Betaproteobacteria bacterium | reverse complement strand
ATAACTTAGACCCAGCCAGCTTAGGGCAATTGGTAGATTTGGTCGGCAACATTGCGTTAGGCGATGCAAAATCACGCAGTGCCGATGTACTCGGTCATGTGTTTGAATATTTTTTAGGGGAATTTGCGCTAGCCGAAGGCAAGCAAGGCGGGCAGTTCTACACGCCCCGAAGCGTGGTGGAATTGTTGGTGAACATGTTGGAACCGTACAAAGGCAGGGTATTTGACCCATGTTGCGGCTCCGGTGGCATGTTTGTGCAATCCGAAAAGTTTGTAGCCGACCATCAAGGCCGCGTAAACGACATTTCAATATACGGCCAAGAAAGCAACCAAACTACATGGCGCTTGGCAAAAATGAATCTTGCCATTCGCGGCATTGACGCAGCCCAAGTAAAGTGGAACAACGAAGGCAGCTTTTTAAATGATGCCCATAAAGACGTAAAGGCCGACTACATCATCGCTAACCCGCCCTTTAATGTTAGCGATTGGTCGGGCGATTTATTGCGTGCCGATGGCCGCTGGCAATACGGCACGCCGCCGTCAGGCAACGCTAATTTTGCGTGGATGCAGCATTTTGTATATCACCTATCGCCCACCGGCCAAGCGGGCGTGGTGTTAGCCAAAGGCGCACTCACCAGCAAAACCAGTGGCGAAGGCGACATACGCCGCGCCTTCATTGCGCAAGGCAACGTAATTGACTGCATCGTCAATTTGCCCGCCAAGCTATTTTTGAATACGCAAATACCCGCAGCCTTATGGTTTATGCGCCGCGACAGAAAAAATAGCCAACGCTTTGCTGATCGCAGCACTGAAGTTCTGTTTATTGACGCCCGCAATTTAGGCCACTTAATTAACCGTCGCACCAAAGAACTAAGTGCGGACGACATTAAAAAAATCACCGACACCTACCATGCGTGGCGTAGTCTGCCTGCGACGGAAGCCGCCACCAATACCCCTGCGGTCATTCCTGCGAAGGCAGGAACCCAGCCCACCCAAACCCATCCCGCGCCAGCGGCCATTAAACCCTACCAAGACATCGCCGGCTTCTGCGCATCGGTAACGCTCGACCGTATAAAAGAACTCGATTACGTGCTTACACCTGGGCGCTACGTCGGGCTGCCAGACGATGAAGATGATTTTAATTTCGTGGAGCGGTTTACGGCGCTGAAGGCGGAGTTTGACGCGCAGTTGGTGGAGGAGTCAAAGCTGAATGAGGCGATTGCGGCAAATTTGGCGCGGGTGAAGTTGTGAGTGAGTGGAAAGAATACAAGCTAGAAGATTTAGGCCTGCTTCAACGAGGCCGCTCTAGGCACAGACCGCGCTTCGCCTTTCATTTGTACGGCGGTAAATATCCGTTTATCCAAACTGGTGAGATTAGAGAAGCCAGCAAATATGTAGTCAAATTTGAACAAACCTATAGCGAGGCAGGGTTAGGCCAAAGCAAGCTTTGGCCTAAAGGTACGCTTTGCATCACGATCGCGGCCAATATCGCTGAGTTAGCAATTTTGTCCTTCGACGCCTGTTTCCCAGATAGCGTTTTGGGTTTTATTCCCAATGAAAACACTGATCTCAATTTTATCTACTACACGCTTACACACTTTCAAAGAGCGCTGAAACACATCGGGGAGGGATCGGTTCAAGATAATATAAATTTGGGTACATTTCAAAATCTTCTGTTTCCCACACCATGTTTGATCGAACAAAAAGCCATCGCCGCAGTGCTCAGTAGTTTGGATGACAAAATCGACTTGCTTCACCGTCAAAACACCACCCTAGAACGCATGGCCGAAACGCTGTTCAGGCAGTGGTTTGTGGAAGAAGCGCAGGAGGATTGGGAGGAGAAACCGCTAAGCGGTATCGCAATTTTTTTGAACGGCTTAGCCTGCCAGAAATTTCCGCCAAAAAATATGCTTGATCGATTACCCGTATTGAAAATTAGAGAGCTGAGTAGCGGTATTTCTGACGCTTCAGATTGGGCGACCAGCGGCGTAAAGTCGGAATATGTGGTGGAAAATAGCGATGTTATATTTGCGTGGTCGGCTTCGCTAATGGTCAAAGTTTGGGATGGCGGGACATGCGTTTTAAATCAGCATTTATTTAAAGTGACGTCTGAAAAGTATCCTAAATGGTTTTATTTAGGTTGGTGTAAATTTCACCTTGCCGAGTTTATTGCGATTTCTGCAAGTCACGCCACGACCATGGGGCACATTAAACGTGGCGACTTGGACGAGGCGATGGTTAGGGTGCCAAAACCTGAGGAGCTTGCTTTGATGGGTAATCAAATGTCGCCGCTGCTGAATAAACAGGTAGAAAATGCGAAGCAAATCAAAACCCTAGACACCCTTCGCGACACGCTATTACCCAAACTAATGAGCGGCGAAGTGCGCGTCGCATTCGATACGAAGGCTTAGCCACACACCACAACCTGAGGGCCGCCAGGCGGTGAAAACCCAAGCTGTCAGTAGTAATCCTCACCATGCTGCTTAAAAAGCAGCATTCGCTGCAAAAATGGAAGCGTTCTGTTTTCTCTAGTTTTCGAATTTCTATGAAGATGCGAAAAAACTAGCTAATAATCTAGAAAAATGCTATATTTTTTCTAGATTATTTTTCGCAGATATTCATGAAAAACCTTTCTAAATCAATGTTTTACTTCATCGCAGGCCATGGTAGGGGGTGGGCGTTTTCATCCAGCGATTTATCGCGTCAATTTTCACGCCAGCAGGCCGATAATGCGCTTTCTGATTTAACGCGGCTGGGTAAAATTAGGCGGGTTGCGCGGGGTATTTATGATTACCCAAGGTTCAGCGATTTATTACAAAAAACCGTGTCGCCAGATGTTAGCCAAGTGGCCGCAGCTTACGCGCGCAAATTTAGCTGGCGCATCGAAGTTTCTGGGGAATCTGCGCTAAACCTGTTGGGGCTTTCAACCCAAATTCCCGCGCAGTATATTTACCTAAGCGACGGACCCACGAAGCGTTACGAAGTGATGGGCGTGCAGCTTCATTTCAAAAAAACGGCGCTTAAAAATATCGGTTTTATCCATTTTGAAAGCGGGTTGATGGTGCAAGCGCTAAAAGCACTGGGAAAGGAGCACATTACGCCGGCAGTGTTAGAAAAAATGCGTTCGCAGGTTGCGCCTAAGCATTTTGGCAAAATTTTAAAAGATACCCAAGGCACGACAACTTGGGTTTACGACGCTATTAAGCTTATCTGTCAGGATGCTCAGGCCGTTACCGTGCGGATTGGTGCGCAGCATGGATAAGGTTGCTAATTTACCGCTACTTTCACGCAATGCGTTATTTAGTGAAACCGCAAATGCGATGCGCACTACGCCAGCGATTATCGAGAAAGATTTTTGGGTGGTGTGGGTATTAAGCAAAATATTTGCGCAGCCGCATTTGACGGCACTAGCGCGTGATTTTGCAGCGATGCAAACCATGATTTTTGATTTGCCTTTGACATTTGATGAAATCATGCGAATACTGGGTGCATTGGAATTAGAAATCAATGCGCTGAAACTGCCTCAGCACCCCATTCGTAATGACACTTAAGCTAACCGAATCCGCCATCGAAACCTTAGCCATCACGCGTCTGCAAGCGCTGGGCTATGCGTATGCGCACGGGCCTGACCTAGCGCCCGAGGTTGCCAAACCCGGTGCAAAGTTGGGTAACGCACCCGAGCGTGCCAGCTTTGCCGATGTGCTGCTGCTTGCGCGCCTGCGCACAGCCCTTACCCGCATTAACCCCACCTTGCCAGCCAGCGCGTTGGATGAAGCCATAAAAGTCGTTACGCGCATTAGCTCGCCCGAATTGCTGGCCAACAATGAGGCGTTTCATCGTTTACTCACCGAAGGGGTAAAGGTAAACGTACAAATAGGCGGCAACACGCGTGGCGATTTGGTGTGGTTGGTTGATTTTGCGCAGTCTGAAAACAATGATTTTTTGGTGGTAAATCAATTTACCGTGATTGAGAACCACCAAAACAAGCGCCCCGACTTAATTTTGTTTGTGAATGGCTTGCCGCTGGTGGTCATCGAGCTTAAAAATGCGGCAGATGAAAACGCCACATTGCACGCGGCGTATCAACAACTGGGCACGTACAAAAGTACGATTCCGAGCTTGTTTACTTACAACGCATTGGTGGTAATTTCTGATGGGTTGGAGGCTAAAGCGGGCAGCATTTCAGCGGATTTCAGCCGCTTTATGGCGTGGAAAACGGCTGATGGTTGGGTAGAGGCTTCTAGTTTGGTCAGTCAGCTGGAAACGCTGATAAGCGGTATGTTCAATATTGCCACACTGCTCGATTTAATCCGCCACTTTATTGTATTTGAAAGGTCATCAAAAGAAGATCTTAAAACCGGACAAATTAGCATTAGTACGGTTAAAAAACTGGCGGCTTATCATCAATATTATGCGGTGAACGCGGCGGTGGTTTCTACTTTGCGGGCGGCCACACCTTTTATGGGCGTGGCGCTAACGCCTGCCAGTTATGGCTTGGGGGATGTGCGCAGCCAGCCGAAGGGCGACCGGAAAGCGGGCGTGGTGTGGCACACGCAAGGCAGTGGAAAGTCCCTATCCATGGTGTTCTACACCGGTAAAATTGTGCTGGCACTAGATAACCCCACCATTTTAGTGATTACCGATAGAAACGATTTAGATGACCAATTGTTTGATACTTTTGCGGCTTCCGCCCAATTGCTGCGCCAAACGCCAACGCAGGTAGAAGACCGTAAGCAGCTAAAAGACTTGTTGCGCGTGGCGTCAGGCGGGGTAATTTTTACGACCATACAAAAGTTTCAGCCAGATGTGGGCAACGTGTATGAAACCCTATCTGAACGCACCAATATTGTGGTGATTGCCGATGAAGCGCATCGCACCCAATATGGTTTTAAGGCCAAAACCGTTGATGTCATAAACCCAAGTGGCGATGTGGTTGGCCAACGTGTGGTGTACGGCTTTGCAAAATATATGCGCGATGCGTTGCCAAATGCCACGTATCTGGGCTTTACCGGTACGCCAATAGAAAGTAGCGATGTAAATACGCCAGCGGTGTTCGGTAATTATGTTGATATTTACGATATTGCCCAAGCTGTGGAAGATGGCGCCACGGTGCGGATTTACTACGAAAGCCGCTTGGCAAAAGTGCAGTTAAGCGAAGAAGGCCGAGCGCTCGTGGCGCAATTAGATACTGATTTAGATCAAGATGAATTTTCAGATTCGCAGAAAGCAAAAGCGCGTTGGACGCAAGTAGAAGCGCTTATTGGCAGCGAAAAGCGGATTAAAAATGTAGCAAAAGATATGGTTGCGCATTTTGAGCAACGGCAAGAAGTGTTCAGTGGCAAAGCCATGATTGTGGCTATGTCGCGCCGCATTGCCGCAGCACTTTATGCTGAAATTATCGCGCTAAAGCCCGAATGGCACGCCGATGATCTGAGCAGTGGCGTCGTGAAAGTAGTGATGACGGCGGCGTCAAGCGACGGCCCTGAAATGGCCAAACACCACACCACCAAGCAGCAACGTCGCGCCCTAGCCGACCGCATGAAGGACCCGCGCGACGGCTTAAAATTGGTGATCGTGCGCGATATGTGGTTGACCGGTTTTGATGCGCCCAGCCTGCATACGCTTTACATCGACAAGCCCATGCAAGGCCATAATTTGATGCAGGCGATTGCACGAGTAAACCGCGTGCATATTGATAAACCGAGCGGGCTCATTGTCGATTATTTGGGCATTGCGGCGGATTTAAAAAAAGCGCTGTCTTTTTATTCTGATGCCGGTGGCAAGGGCGACCCCGCCATCGCTCAAGAGCAAGCCGTAGGCTTGATGCTTGAGAAGTTAGAAGTGGTAGCGGCCATGTATCACGGCTTCGCGTATGAAAATTACTTTAGTGCCGACACGTCCAAAAAACTCTCGCTTATTTTGGCGGCTGAAGAACATATTCTAGGACTGGATGACGGCAAAAAGCGCTACATCAATGAGGTAACAGCGCTATCTTTGGCGTTTGCCATCGCTATTCCGCATGACCAAGCGATGGATGTTAAAGACGAGGTGGGATTTTTTCAAGCGGTAAAAGCACGGCTGGCAAAGTTTGATAGCACCGGCAGCGGCAGGAGCGATGTTGAAATTGAAACCACGATTCGTCAAGTGATTGACCAAGCGCTGGTGTCGGAACAAGTGATTGATGTGTTTGATGCGGCCGGCATTAAAAAACCCGATATTTCGATATTGTCGGATGAGTTTTTGCTGGAGCTTAAAAATTATGAGCACAAAAATATTGCGCTAGAAGTGCTTAAAAAATTGCTCAACGATGAGCTAAAAGTGCGCACCAAAACAAACCTTGTGCAAAGCCGCAGCTTGATGGAAATGCTAGAGGGCGCGATAAAAAAGTATCACAACAAAATTCTCAGTGCCGCCGAAGTGATGGAGGAGCTAATCCGCATCAGTAAAGAAATAGTAGCCAATGATTCGGAAGCTAAACAGCTGGGCTTGAGCGAGTTTGAATATGCGTTTTATACAGCGGTGGCCAGCAATGACAGCGCCAAAGCGTTGATGCAACATGACCAATTGCGCTTGCTGGCGGTGGAACTCACGAGGCTAGTGAGGGAAAATGCATCGATTGATTGGACGATAAAAGAAAACGTAAAAGCCAAGCTTAAAGTGATTGTGAAACGCACGCTTAGAAAATTTGGCTACCCGCCCGATATGGAACTGCTGGCAACAGAAACGGTGATGCGGCAGGCTGAGTTGATTGCGAGCGAGCTGTTGGCCACATGAATTCAATCTTGGTATGCCGATGTTGGGCTTGACCCAGATCAACGTATAATGCCTGAAGACACCCGAATGTAGGGCATCTTCAGGCATTATTTAGCGCAGCTCGACGACCTCAAACCGACCATCTGCGCCGACTTTCAACGCCTGTCCTTTGTCATGCCAATCACCCAACACCCAACGCGTACACTCCCGCCCATCCACCTGCACGCGATGCTGCGCGGGTCGGTGCGTGTGGCCGTGGATTAGGGTTTTTACTTTATGGTTGCGGAAGGCTGTCACTACTGCGGCGGCGTTGACGTCCATAATCTCGGCTGATTTGATCGCTTTGGCGTCGTTGCTTTGTTGGCGGGCATCTTGGGCTAGCGCGTAGCGTGCGGCTAGGGGTTGGGCTAGCACTTGTTGCTGCCATGTGGGGTTACGTACCATGGTGCGAACAGTTTGATAGTCGGTGTCATCCGTACAGAGGGTGTCGCCGTGCATCAGCAAGGTGGGCTGTCCATATAAATCGATGACGGTGGGGTCGAGCAAAATGGTGAGGCCTGCGGCGGCGGCAAATTTGGCTTGTATCAAGAAGTCGCGATTGCCCGCCATGAAGTAAATCTTAGTGCCCGCATCGGCCACGGCGTTGAGGGCACGGGCTACTTGGCTGTTGAGTGCAGGTGTGGCTTCATGCAAACAGTCGTCGCCCACCCAAACTTCAA
Source organism: Betaproteobacteria bacterium (assembly GCA_043760555.1). GTDB lineage: Bacteria > Pseudomonadota > Gammaproteobacteria > Burkholderiales > Usitatibacteraceae > JANMDR01. The sequence goes on along the minus strand of JAYUOW010000213.1, from coordinate 3,848 downwards.
ACAAATCACCAAGGATGTAGAGCGCTTCCGACTCGCGCGCTGTTGTTTCGCAAAAGCGAAAAAAAACCGCGTTAGTGACATCGTCACTCGCGCGGTTTTCGCTTAAATGTAGGTCAGAAATGAACAGGGTGTGTTGCATTGCTGACCTTAAATTTAAATTAGCCTAGGCATTCAGCTTTTTCGATAATCACATCTGTTACTGGCACATCTGTTGGGAACATGCCACGGCCACCGGTTTTAACTTCGCGCATTTTATCTACTACTTCTTTGCCTTCAACTACTTTGCCAAATACGGCGTAGCCGTAGTTTGACGGACCTGCGTGGTTTAAGAAGTCGTTGTCCTTTACGTTGATAAAGAACTGCGATGTGCCGGAATCAACCACGCCAGTGCGTGCCATGGCAACAGTGTAGTTGTCGTTTTTTAAGCCATTGGTGGCTTCGTTTTTAATCGGGGGCAGAGTGGCTTTTTGGGTTAAATCTTTACTGAAGCCGCCGCCTTGAATCATGAAGTTGCCGATGATGCGGTGAAAAATGGTGCCGACGTAATGGCCGTTTTCTACGTATTTAACGAAGTTGGCTGTGGAGATTGGCGCTTTTTCGTTGTCGAGCTGAAGGGTGAAGGCACCCATATTTGTTGTTAGTTTGACTTTCACAGCGGTAGTTCCTTTGTCGTTAAGTTTGGGGCATGCAGAAGCTTTAGCAGCAGCTGGTGCTGCGGCTTTTTTGGCTGGGGCTTCCGCTTTTTCAGCGAAGGCGGCACCGCTGAAGCTGGCGGCCGTAAAAAGCAATGCTGCTGAAATGGCGTTAAAACGAGGCATTTGTAGTGTGTTCATTGGGTGTTAAGTCCTGTAAAAATAAAATAGTGCAATGAAAGTAGCTTAAATATTACAGCCGCCGCGCATTTTACCAGCGTTTTGCCAGTGCAGTGATGACGTGGCGACATTCAGTGGCGGCGTTTAATCAGTGGCTTGGGCTTCGGAAATAATCTTCCAATTACCGTTTTCAAGCGCCCAATACTGTCGCTTACGCATTTTGCTGCTGTTGTTGCTGCTGCGATAGTCTTGGTCAAACGTCACCATCATCATCTGGGTTGACAGTGTCTCAATAGTTGGCAATGCGCCATTGCTGGCTACGCGGGTTTTTTGCTCGGCTTGTGGGTAGGCGTAAATCGACATATTTGTTAGATCAAGCTTCACAAAGGTTTTGAGCGCGTTCACGTTACGCTTGTGCGAGACCCAAGCGGCATAATCTTTGCCATCGGCGCTAAAATTGGGCGAATAATGCGCCAAATAACCTTCAATATTTAAGCTCTGCCAGTCTTGCTTCCACTGATCTAGCGTGACCATAAAGCCATCGCGATTAGCCTGCCATTGTGCGGGCGGCAGCCAATCGAGCTGCGGAGCAATAACAACGGGCGTTGCGCCGATTTCGATGTACTTAGAAATTTTGGCGAAATCATCATTGGTGAGCACCACGCAGCCGTCGGACGAACGGGGCGCGCGATTGTAGGTGTTAGATGGCGTGCCGTGAATCCAAATGCCAGACCCGCCGCGCCCGGTGCGCTTATCCCATTCGTTGGGAAAATTGATGGGGAAGGCTCCCGGCCCATAAAGATCAGTAAGCTTTTCTTTGGCAATACTGGAGATGACGTTATAGACGCCAAGCGGCGTGCGCTGGTCACCTTCACGGGATTTGTCTGTGCCTTTTTTGCCCATAGCCACATAAAAATCAGCCACGTAGGTGGGCGTGCCACCCGTGTTTTTAAATACGTACAGACGCGATTTTTCGCCGTCCATCAGCAATACGTGGCTTTGTTGCGGTGCCATCTGCAGCAGCTGCGTGGGCAAATATTGGCGCGAATGCGCGTTGTATAGACGTTCAATCCTCACGCGCGCTTCGTCGCGTAAACCTTCTAAGCTGTCCGCATTGGCGCTGAGTGCTTTTGCACCAAAACTAGCATCAAACGAAATCGGTTTGCCGGCTTTTGCCATCAATAAATCACCGCGCAGTAGATGACCCAAGCGAAAGTTTGGGGTTTTTTCAAGCGTGGCATCAAGCTCGGAGATGGCCTGTTTTAGGCCACCTTGAGCCCATGCATCAAGCGCGCGGGCAAGCGCTGCTTCAACAGGGTTATCAATTTGACTGTTCAAGTTTAGCTGTTGGGTGGGCAGAATAGTTGCGGTCGCTACACGATTCACGCTGCTCATGCTCATACGCGTATTTTGCGCGTGCGCCGCCCACGGGGTTACGGCTGCGAGTAAAGCTACACTTGCTGCAAGATGATTCAATAATTTTTTAGTCGATTTTTGCAACGCTGCAAATCACCTTAAATTGTTGTGCTGGGGCACCGTGCTAAAAAGCAAAAATTAGCCGCCGGATTTCTCTGAGCGAATGAGCCATTGCGCGCCGTATTTAGCCATCTTCAGAGTTTTAGACGAATTATTTTTTACCGTGCCAGACCGATAATCTTGGCGGAACTGCACTGTCGCTTCATTACCAGCAAGTGCTATTTTTACGTCACTCACACTCACTATAATTTTGCGCGGTGCGGCGATACGGTCGGAACGAGTTTGTGCCCATACTTCGCGGGTCTCGCCACCCGCTGGGGCGAAGTCAGGTGCGTAAAAATTGAGATAGCCTGCCACGTCGTTGCCCGCCCAAGCTGCCACCCAAGCGTTGACTGCGCTGCTGATTTCAGCGGGAGCGGTGGCGCTGTTGGTCGGCGTAGTGGTCTGCGTTGCAGGCTTTGCGGCGGCGATAGCTGCCGGGCTGGTGGCAGTGGCGACAGCAACGGAGAGCGGCACGGTTGCTGGCTTTGCGGCCGTCGTAGGCGCTGCATTTGCCACTGAAGTGCCGCCGCGTGCCGATGGAAATAAATCTTTAATTACGGCCAATTTTGATTTTGCAGCCGCGTTGGATTTATCAAGCTGAAACGCTTTATCGTAGGCGCGGCGCGCCATTTGGGCATATACATCGCCAAGGTTTTCGTGCGCAGTGCCGTAGCTTGGGTGGGTGTGAATAGCGAGCTCAAGCGCGGCCTTGGCTTTATCGTAATTGCCGATACCAGCGTAGAGCACCGCTAGGTTGTTGTACGGCTCGGGAAGTTCGGGGAAGTCTTCGGTGATGCCGGTAAACACGGCAATGGCATCATTTTTTTTATCTTGTTCGGTAAATACTAAACCCTTCACAAAGCGCGCTTGCGCATCTTTGGGCTGCACGGCCAGCACTGCGTTGGCCTTCGCTAGCGCTGCGTCGAGCTTGCCTGCTTGATAGAGTTTGCTGGCTTCTTTGCCGTCTTCAGCGATGCCTGCAAGCACCGGTGCGCTACTAAAAGCCATGGTGGCAATAATGCCGGCCATTGCCTGAATAAGCCGCGTGAGTTGCGCACGCGCGGGCGAAGACTTATTGGTCATCGATGAGGTGGAAATATTCATTCTGTTATAATCCAAAGAAAATTCAATGCGCACTTTATTTTCTGTCCAAAACGGTCAGAATGTCTAAAAGCAACTCTTAAAAAGAATCTAGCCGTGCATTTTAGCAAAATTAGCCTCCATAGAGAACAAACCTTACAACAACGTGCCATCGTCTCGCGTGGCTGCGGACGATGTTGTCAGCGTTGTTGTTGCTAACTTCTGCACGTCGAGCTACGGCTCACGGCTATTTGGGTCGCACAGACGTTTTATCGAGCGTTTTAGCCTAGCTAATTTAGGTAATGCGCCGTTTAGTGCACCTACCCATTGCCGCCAATTCAAGTGCGAACTTTTGTAAAGCAGCCAATTTTTGGTCGCGCTCACCTCTTAACAGCGTTCTAATTCCATTTCCATATCAATAGTGCAGTAATTCAAAAC
>JAYUOW010000212.1:0-11343 GCA_043760555.1 Betaproteobacteria bacterium | reverse complement strand
GCTACACCCCAGCCCAACCTACGGATAAACGCGTTCTACCGCAGAATATAGCTTAGAGCTTCTGCTTCAACTGCTCCAATATAGCCGGATTCTCCAGTGTTGAAACATCTTGCGTAATTTCTTCGCCTTTGGCAATGGATCGTAATAAACGCCGCATGATTTTACCCGAACGCGTCTTGGGTAAATTATCGCCAAAGCGAATATCTTTTGGTTTGGCAATCGCGCCAATTTCTTTGGCTACCCACTCGCGCAATTCTTTGGCGATCCGCAGGGCTTCGTCCCCCGTTGGGCGGTCTTGCTTTAACACCACAAATGCGCTGATGGCTTCGCCCGTCAATTCGTCGGGACGCCCCACCACGGCGGCTTCAGCAACCATTGGGTTTGACACCAATGCTGATTCAATTTCCATCGTCCCTAGGCGGTGGCCGGATACATTGAGCACATCATCAATGCGCCCCATGATCCAAAAATAGCCGTCCATGTCGCGGTTTGCGCCATCGCCTGCAAGGTAGTAGCCGCGCAGTTCTTCAGGAAAATACGATGATTTAAACCGTGCATCGTCGCCCCAAATAGTGCGAATCATCGACGGCCACGGCTTTTTAATCACTAAAAATCCGCCTTTGCCTTTTTCAACATCGCCACCAATTTCATCCACAATCGCGGCCGCAATGCCGGGAAGCGCTGTGGTGCAGGAGCCCGGTTTTAGCGGCGTTACGCCGGGTAGGGGCGTAATCATATGGCCACCGGTTTCGGTCTGCCACCACGTGTCTACAATAGGGCAGCGCGATGCGCCTACCGTTTCGTAATACCACATCCACGCTTCAGGGTTAATCGGCTCACCAACAGAACCTAGCAAGCGCAGGCTGGTTAAATCATATTTTCTAGGTAGGTCAGAACCAAGTTTAATCAAGGAACGAATGGCAGTGGGTGCGGTATAAAAAATCGATACTTTGTGCTTTTGAATGACTTCCCAAAACCTGCCCGAATGGGGAAAAGTAGGCACGCCTTCAAAAATAATTTGCGTAGCACCGCAGGCCAAGGGGCCATATGCCACATAGGTGTGGCCGGTCACCCAGCCCACGTCGGCAGTGCACCAAAATACATCGGTGGGCTGAATATCAAAAGTCCACTTCATGGTCATAATTGCGTGCAATAAATACCCCGCTGTTGAATGCTGCACACCTTTCGGTTTGCCGGTGCTGCCGGATGTGTACAAAATGAATAATGGGTGTTCAGCCCCCACTGGCGTGGCTTTGCAGGTATCGGGTTGGTTGGCGCACACATCGTCCCACCACTTGTCGCGCGGCGCGTGCCATGCCACAGTTCCCCCCGTGCGCTTATACACGACCACATCGCGTACCGCCGCGCAATCGCCAAGTGCAATAGCATCATCCACGTTATTTTTTAACGGCACATTTTTGCCGCCACGGGGGCCTTCATCTTGGGTAATTACCGCCGTTGCACCGCAATCAATAATGCGTTCCTGAATCGACTTTGCTGAAAATCCGCCGAACACGACCGAATGCGTCGCACCGATGCGTGCCAGTGCGTGCATGGCAATAACCGCCGCTGGCCCCATCGACATATACACCAACACCCGCTCGCCTTTTTTGATGCCCAGCGTGGTTAAGCCATTGGCCAGCTTGCACACGTCGTGATAAATTTGTTTGTAGGTGAAATGTTCTGCTGTGCCGTCATCACGCTCAAAAATAATCGCGGTTTTGTTGGGTTGGGATAATAAATGGCGTTCAAGGCAGTTTTCTGACGCGTTTAATTCGCCGTCTTCAAACCACTTATAAAACGGCGGATTGGCATCGTTTAAGCCGATGGTAAATGGCTTAGTCCAGCTTAATTCTTCACGCGCTAGCTTTGACCAAAATCCGGAATGATCCGCTTCTGCCTCAGCGCAAAGCGCGTCGTAGGCGGCTTTGCCGGATACGCGGGCATTAGCAATAGTGGTGGCTGAGGGCGGAAATACGCGTGTTTCGTTTAAAACTGATTCGATGCCTGACATGACTCTCTCCGAAATTTATTTTTAGGTGAAAATTACAGCGTTAGGGCAAATACCGCAGGTGAAATCCTTAACCGCTTTTATAGCACAGCCGCGTTGGTTACGGACAAAATTGCCACCTTTGCAGCACACTATTTGCGGTAATGCGTAAGGGCATAACGGTACAATAATGGATTGCCTATTTCTATCGCTCAACTTGAATAATATCGTCCCACCCACTGCAGCTGAAGACGTAACAAAATTAGACGCCGCTAAGCTGACTGCAACCTTACATAATTTGCTCGTGGCCGATGCGCGGCGCATTAACCGCGCGTTGCAGCAACGCAAGCAATTATTGCGCAGCAAAAAGCCGGTAGATGCCATAGATATAAAACTAGCCCGCGACTACGCGCAAGCGCAAACCCGCGCACACGAACGCCACGCACGCCACGCGCTCGTGGCCACGTGTACGTTTGATGACGCGCTGCCCATTAGCGCCAAACGCGCTGATATTGCCGCGTTGATTGCCCAGCACCAAGTGGTGGTGTTATGCGGTGAAACAGGCTCGGGCAAAACCACACAGCTACCCAAAATTTGTTTGGAATTAGGTCGTGGCAAGCGCGGCTTAATCGGCTGCACCCAGCCCCGTCGGATTGCTGCAAGAAGCCTATCTACGCGGCTTTCACAAGAGTTAGGTGTTTATGGGCAGCAATCCACCGCGTTCAAAATTCGCTTCAACGATCGGACTGACGCCAACACCCTAGTCAAAATTATGACCGACGGCGTGCTGCTGTCAGAAATTCATTCTGACCCGCAATTGCTGGCCTACGACACGTTGATAATTGATGAGGCGCACGAGCGTAGTTTAAACATTGATTTTTTGCTGGGCTACGTCAAACAATTGCTGCCGCAACGGCCTGATTTAAAAATCATCATTACGTCAGCAACGATAGACCCTGCGCGGTTCTCCAAGCATTTTAATAATGCGCCGGTCATTGAAGTTTCGGGCCGCACCTATCCGGTGGAAGTACGCTATCGGCCCGAATATTATGTGGGGAAAAACGAAGAAGCGTTGGATGTTGAAGACGCAGTTTCGCAAGCGGTGGACGAGCTGTTGCATGAAACATCCGAAGGTGATGTGCTAGTGTTTTTGCCTGGCGAGCGGGAGATTCGTGATTGTGCGGAGGCGCTGCGCAAGCATCACCACGCGCTAGAAGTGCTGCCGCTATTCGCGCGCCTATCGAATGCCGAGCAGGATAGAATTTTTCAAACCAATGGCCGCCGCCGCGTGGTGCTTGCCACCAACGTAGCAGAAACATCCCTCACCGTGCCCGGTGTACGCTACGTGGTGGACGTGGGTGTGGCGCGAATAAACCGGTATTCGGCCAGATCTAAAATTGACTTACTACAAATTGAGCCAATCAGCCAAGCCTCTGCCCAACAGCGCGCGGGGCGTTGCGGGCGTGTTGCCAACGGTATTTGTATTCGGCTGTATGCAGAAGAAGACTTTACGGGCCGCACTGCATTCACCACACCAGAAATTTTGCGCACCTCATTGGCAAGTGTAATTTTGCGGATGATTGCGCTTGATTTAGGGCAGGTTGAGAACTTTCCGTTTGTAGAGCCACCGTCAAGCCGCATGATTGAGGATGGCTTTAGGCAATTGTTTGAGCTTGGCGCGGTCGATAGCGACAAGCAACTAACGTCGATTGGCCGTACGCTTGCGACCTTCCCAATTGACCCTGCTATCGCGCGCATGTTGCTGGCTGGGCATAAGGGCGGTTGCTTAAAAGACGTGCTTATTATTGCGTCCGCATTATCGGTGCAAGACCCGCGTGACCGCCCGCTTGAAAAACAGCAAGAAGCGATGCTGGCGCACGAAAAATTTGTCGATCCGCAATCGGAATTTATCGGCTTTCTAAACATGTGGCAGTTTTTTGAAGCCGCGCTCACACATAAGATGTCGCACCGCAAACTAGACCAACATTTGCGCGCCAGCTTTCTGTCACCCATGCGTATGCGTGAATGGCGCGATGTGCATGCGCAGTTGAGCGAGCAGTGTGAAAAGCTTGATGGAAATAGGCTGGAGGCGCCCGAAAATAGGGTGCCTTCAGGCATCGTTCACAGGAAAAAACCACCGATAGAAGTCGCTGGCACCGATAAAATCTCCGCCCAATACGAAGGCATTCATCGTGCCCTTTTAACGGGATTGCTCGGCAACGTCGGCATGAAAGCGATCGAAGGCGATCACTTCATGGGCACGCGCGGCATCAAGTTTCAGCTACCGCAACGCGCGCAACAACACGCATCGCAAAAGCAAAACCGTATGAAGTGGCTGATGGCAGCCGAGATTACCGAAACTACCCGCATTTACGCTCGAACCGCAGCGCGCATTGAGCCAGAGTGGATTGAAGAAAGCGCTAACCATTTGGTGACGCGCACCCACTTTGATGCGCACTGGGAACGCAAAAGCGGGCAGGTGATTGCGTTTGAACAAGTATCGCTTTACGGCCTAATTATCAACCCAAAAAAGCGCGTGCATTTTGGTTCTATAAACCCCAAAGAAGCCCGTGAAATAATGATCCGCCAAGGTTTAGTACCGGGCGAATTTGATACCCACGCTAAATTTTTACAAACCAATTTGGCACTCGTTACCCACATCGAAGACCTAGAAGCCAAAGCGCGGCGGCAAGACGTACTCATTGATGAACAAGCTTTATTTGAGCTTTACGATGCGCGTATTCCCGCTGATATTGTCAACGCGCAAGGTTTTGAAAAGTGGCGTAAACAAGCCGAAACCACTGACCCCAATGTATTGCTGTTTACGATGGAAGTGCTGATGCGGCGTGCGGCGGACGAAATTACCGTTGAGCTCTATCCTAAATTTTTAAAACACAAAGGCGCCACTTACGCGATGAAATATCGCTTTGAGCCATCGCATCCGCTCGATGGCGTGACCATCACCTTGCCGGTGTCGGTGCTAAACCAAGTAGACCCAAAACGCTTTGAATGGCTGGTGCCGGGCATGCTGCGCGAGAAGGTAGCAATGTTAATCAAATGCCTGCCGCAGCGTCTGCGCAGCCCCTTGGTGCCGGTGCCAGATAGCGTGACTGCATTCATGCAGCATCTGGATAACCAGACAACTGCGCTGGCCAAACCCCGACCGGATGAACTGGAGCTGATGGAGACATTTAAAACCTTCGTCAAGCGTTATCGCGGCCTAGACATTCCGCCCGCTGATTGGAATTTAGGCATCGTCATCGCGCGCATGCCGCCGCATTTGCTGATGAATTTTATTATCGTCGATGCAGACGGTAAGGAGCTTGCAACTGGTCGCGATTTTGGCGCGCTGCAGGCGCAATTTAAAGAAGCCAGTAAAACTGTGTTTTCAACTTTGCACCGTAACCGCATGGAGCGCGAAGGCATTAAAACATGGGATTTCGGTGACCTGCCGGAGACGATAAACTTTGAACGCGACGGCATCCGCTACGACGGTTATCCGGCCGTGGTGGATACGCTGGATAGCGTGGCGATTCGTATTTTTGATCAGCAACGCATCGCGGAACGCGAGCACCGGCGCGGCTTGGCACGGTTATTCATGTTGGAGTGTGCCGAGGCCTGCAAGCAAGTAGTACGCAATATTACGGTGTCGCCGATTGCGGCGTTTCAATACAGTGGTTTGTATACGGCGACTAAAAACCACGCCCTTGAAGCGTTGCGTCAAGAGTTGCTGATTGCGGCGATTAACAAAGCATTTTTACCAGACTTCAATGCGCCAAGATTGTTAAAGCAAGCCGATTTTTCTCAACGTCGTGATACCCAACGCAGCCAATTAGGCTCCGCCGCCAAGCAATTAGCTGCAGCCTTTGACGAAGCGTTAGTCATTCACGCCGACATTCGCACCAAGTTAGCTGATCGTTTTATTTCTAATTGGGAACACGTCGGTGAAGATATTTTGTCGCAACTAAAACACCTGCTACCGCCCCATATTTTGCAAGAAACAGATCCGCAATTTTTGCTGCAGTATCCAAGATATTTCAAAGCCATTGTCATGCGCTTGGACAAAATTAAGAAGGGCGCAATGGAACGGGATTTAGAGCTAACGCAGCAAATGCGCGGCGTATGGAAGCAATGGCAAGCCAGTGGGGATAAACAATTGCCGCTGGTCACCGAGTATCGCTGGATGGTGGAAGAGCTGCGCGTAGGGCTATTTGCGCAAGAGCTACGCACCGCTTATCCGGTGAGCGTGAAGCGGTTGGCGAAGTTTTGGGATGAGAATAAGTTGGTTTAAAAAAACACTAGTTTTAGTCCCAAACGGGGACTATAATTAATGATGCGCGTCATTTCTATTAAAACACTCAGGAATTTTTATGAGTCAAAACCTGCCTACCAGGATTCGATTCAGCCAGTGTTGGCGTGGCACCGACATGTCGAAGCGGCGCATTGGAAAAACCCAGCGGACGTCAAAGCCGATCTCGGTACCGCAAGTATCTTACGGGATGGTCGCGTTGCCTTCAACTTGGGCGGCAACAAATACCGTTTAGTAGTCTGGATCAATTACCCCTACCAGCTTGTCTACGTGCGTTTTATTGGCACGCACAAACAGTACGATCGAATCGATGCGCAAACCATTTGAAGGGAAAGTCATGGATGCCAATTTAATTAAACCTATACGAAATAAACGTGATTATGCTGATGCGCTTAAAGCCGTTGAAGGTCTAATGTTTGCGAAACGCAACACGCCCGAAGGCGATACCCTCGATGTTTTAGTGACGTTGATACAAGCCTATGAGAGTAGCCATTGGCCGATGCCATCACCAGATCCCATAGAATCGATTAAATTTGTGATGGAGCAACGGGGATTGACGGCGCAAGATCTCACGGCGGTGTTTGGGCGTACAAATCGTGCCTATGAAGTTCTCAGTTATAAACGTCCCCTATCGCTTGCAATGATCCGCAAACTGCATCATGACTTCGGCATACCGGCTGATGTGCTGATTGCCGCATAAATCTATGCGGTTGTACCGAAGTTTTAAATGAAAGCTATTTTGTGCAAACAATGAAACCCTTAGCCACTAGAATGTCCCACATTGCTCCCTTCGAGGTAATGGAAATTCAAGCGGCCGCGCGCGAGCTAGAAGCTCTGGGTCATGATGTGATTCACATGGAAATTGGTGAGCCTGATTTTGCGACGCCGCCGCAAATAGTTGAAGCAGCAGTCGCTGCCTTGCATGACCAAAAAATGAACTACACCTCCGCGCTCGGCATCATGCCGTTGCGCGAGGCCATTGCACAATTTTATGTTGACCATTACGGCGTTAGCGTTTTACCCTCCCGCATTATCGTTACCGCAGGATCAAGTGCCGCATTGTTGCTGACGATGGGCGTGCTGATAAACGCAGGGGACGGCGTGCTGATGGCAGACCCCGGCTACCCATGCAACCGTCACTTTGTGCGCGCCATGGGCGGTGTGCCGCAATGTGTGCCGGCGGCGGCACAAGATGCCTACCAGTTGACAGCAGAAATGGTGCGCGATAAGTGGCAACCGCACACCCGCGCAGCCCTCATCGCCACACCGTCAAACCCCACCGGCACGCTCGTCTCACCGGCGCAAATTGCGCAGCTGCATCAAGCGGTGAGTAGTAACGGCGGCACCTTAATTGTCGATGAAATCTATCAAGGCTTAACGTACGGCGCGGCACCTTCTACGGCACTTGCCATCGCCGACGACATGTTTGTGATAAACAGTTTTTCGAAATATTTTCAAATGACGGGCTGGCGCTTAGGTTGGATGGTGGTGCCTAAAATTTATGTGCGTGAAGTAGAAAAATTAGCGCAAAATTTATTTATCAGTGCCTCAACTCCCGCGCAATACGCGGCTCTCGCCGCATTCAAGCCGGACACCATCGCGTTGCTAGAAAGCCGCCGCGAGGAATTTATGCGCCGCCGTGACGTGCTAATCCCCGCTCTAAAACGCATCGGCTTTGAAGTGCCAGTTACACCCGAAGGCGCGTTTTATGTGTACGCAGATTGCAGCAAATTGAGCGATGATAGCTTTGCGCTAGCGCGAAAAATTTTGCAGCAAGCCCATGTGGCTGTCACCCCCGGTAAAGACTTCGGCACGGCAGCACCCGAGAAACACATCCGCTTTGCCTACACCCAATCGGTTGAGCGCTTGCTAGAAGCCGTTGAACGAATAGAAAGAATTTTATGATGCAGCTGTTCGAAGAAAACACATTGCCCGCGTCCCGTGCGGTCGATAAAAAACATGCCCCTCTGTCCCCTCGTGGGAGAGAGGCTGGGAGAGAGGGGGCTGTAAAAATAACCGTGGTACTTGCAACTCTTATGGGTTTTCTCACCGCCTGCTCCCCCGCCCCCACGGCCATTATCGCCTCCCCACCCATCGTAGAAACCATCGTCGTTAAAGCCTCTGTAGCAGAAGTATGGAACGCGTGGACTACTAAAGCGGGTGTAGTCAGTTTTTTCGCACCCGATGCCAACATCGAAGCCAAAGTAGACGGTGCCTATGAAATATTTATGAATCCGCTTGCTAAGGCTGGAGAAAAGGGCGCAGACGGTATGCGCATATTGTCGCTAGAAGAAAACACCATGCTCAGCTTCACGTGGAACGCCCCCCCCAACATGCCCGCCGTCCGCGCCCAGCGCACGGTAGTAACCATTCGCATGGCAGCCCGTGGCGATTCACTCACTGACGTGAGCCTAACGCACACGGGATTCGGCAACAGTGCCGCATGGCAAGAATCGCGCACCTATTTTGAAAAAGCATGGCCAAGCGTGATGAAAAATTTGAAAAAGCGCTTTGACGATGGGCCAATAGATTGGGCACCGTGGTTGAAGCGCTTGGAAGGTAAGCCAAGCCCGCCAGTTGCTGAGAAAAATAGGCTGGAGAAGCCCGAAAATAGGGCGTCTTCAGGCATCTAATTCAAAGTAACCACTTACCAAATTTAGTTATCAATCCGTGTCGAATCCAGCGTCCACTTCAACCTCCATGCCCACGTTTATTCCACCTAACCGCGCGGCAGCGTGGTGGTTTAGGTTCCGTGCGAATGGATTGCGTCTGCGTCGTGGCGCAAAGAATATGTTTGTTGCGCCAGTGCGGCAACATCGCCCCGCTGAAAATCTAACCACGGTACCCATTATTGGAGAGCGCCGTACGCCGCTGTTTACCCACGCAGATGACCGCGACCAGATTCTCACTTTAGGCAAAATTGAAAACTTGCGGCGTGCGCGTTTGGCGTTTGACGGTGTTGAAATTGCAGCAGGTGATACCTTAAGCTTCTGGCGACAAATTGGGCGTCTTAGCGCCAGTCGCGGCTATGTGCAGGGCAATGAAATTCGCGAAGGCTGTGCAATTCCTGCTATCGGTGGTGGTGTTTGTCAGTTAACGAATTCATTAGCAAGTTTGGCACAGGCAGCGGGGTTTACCTTCGTCGAACGGCACTCACATACGCGCAAACTCAATCAAAATGCTTCCGCTAGCAATACCGTCGACGCCACCGTATTTTGGAACTATCTTGATCTGCGCATCACCGCACCGCAACCGTGGCGAATCGAAGTGGCGTTAACTTCCGATGAGCTGATCGTGCGTTTGCGCGCGCAAAGCGCTACCGCCATTACAAAATTACCAGCAGTGATTCCGCTTGCTGCAGCGCGAGCAACAGATGCAACCCAAACTGCCGTGCGCGGCTGTTTAAGTTGCGACGAAGTGAGTTGCTTTCGGCATCAAGCACTGCAAAAGCAGCCGCTGCCCGTGCTTAATTACGACGAAGGTGCGAACACAATATGCCTGTTGGCACCACACTTTTCAGCGCGGGCAGGTGCGACCATGATGGGCTGGCTGACTGCACGCATTAGCGCGTTGCCAGTAGAAAACACCATGCAGCCATGGCGACCGTCAGGATCGACTGATAGTCGCATGGACACGCGATTTAAGACAGTCAGCATCGCTGCAGCGTTGTGGTTGCGCGCAACGGTGTTCGTAGGCAGATGGGTGCCGCGCGTTGCCAACGGCGGGCGTCAAGCTGCCATTCTGCGCGGTCACGCGTGGCTTGCCGATGCCTATGCAAAAGCCCTAAAACCGTGGCACACCACCATTATTGTTGACCAAGTCTTGCTGCCGTTTTTAGAGCGGCGCGGTGTGCTGGCAGGCAGAAAAATAGAAGTGCTCGCCACCACACTGCCGATGCAAAATCTGCAAGCACTACTCAATAAGGCGGCAACTGCGATGACGGCTGAAGAGGCGTTACAGCTAAGTGATTTTCGTGTTGAACATGATTTCGTACAGGCAGAAATACGTGCGTTTAATGCAGCCGATCGCATCGTCACCACCCACAGCGCGGTGGCGCAGTGTTTAGCCAACGCAACGAAAACACCCGTTGAGTTGCTCCAAATTGCATTGCCAAGCAATCCAGACGGTCAGCCTCTGTGGGTGCGACCAAAGCCTGCAAGCCCGCTAATACTGGTGTTTCCCGCCAGCGAGCTATTGCGCAAAGGCGTGCACATTGTGGCGCGCATAGCGACGCTGTTGGCGCAGCGGAATCTGGATCGTCCGATTCACGTCTGGGTATTAGGCAGCGCAGATAAAAAGCGGGGTGCAAGCTACTGGGCAGAAGCACGTGCGGCAGGTGTCGCCATCACCCATCGCCGCTTTGATTCCGACTGGTGCCATGCTGCAGCAGCGCAAGGTGCGGTGTTGCTGTTGCCAGCCATTGTGGAGCATCAGCCGCGCGCATTGCTTCAAGCTGCTACGGCCGGTATGCCAGTAGTGTGCAGCACGGCGTGTGGATTAGCTGGGGTTAGTGACGTTACTGAGATTGCGCTGCAACTCGACAATTTAGAAGCCGATGCGGTGCGGTTTGCCGATGCGATTATGCCTATTTTTGCAGGCAAACTACCGTAGCGTAACATCTTGAAGACACCCTATTTAAGGGAATCTTCAGGGTATTTTTTACCCTAGAATTCACGGAAACACATAACCCATCACATCGCTATTGCTCCCCGCTTCGCGCACAATCCGCCAGCTCGGTGAGTTAATTAAAAACCGATATTCAAATGGGTTCGTCACCATCAATTCATACGCGGTGCCGATGCGAGTAAACCGATAAATCGGCACGGTGCCCGTCACGCCAGCTTGTTTAAAAATATAGCCGTCAATACCGTCGTCGCGAAAGGTGGCAGGCTGTTTTCGCATCGCTTGATACTCATCAAAATTAGCTGTCCACACATTCAGTTTGATATCGCTGCGATACAGCTTAAACACCGGTGATGCGGTGATGCCGTTGGACGTTACGGCTTTGGCGCTCAGGCTAAATACATAGCCCTGCGCAATGTAG
>JAYUOW010000211.1:0-11343 GCA_043760555.1 Betaproteobacteria bacterium | reverse complement strand
CGTTCGGCAGCATTTCGCTAATGCAACTTTTCATCTTCCAAAAACCCCGCTGGTACCGCCATTGTGTTGATGCCTTCATCGGCTAAGGCTTCTGCTTCTTTCGGCGTTACTGTGCCGCGAATGCCGCGTTGTTCTTCTTCACCGCTGGTCATGGCTCTGGCGACGTCGGCGAATTTGCGGCCTACGTCTTCGGTTTCGGACATAATTTTGCGGCGCAAAGCCCTTACCGCGTTGTCGAGCATGGCTTGTTGGGCTGGGGTGCCGTCCCATTGATTGGTCGGTGTGCCGTATGATGAAGATGGCCGTATTTCGGGCGTCTTCGGAGACTCTGTTGATGGTTGGCTGTTGTTTGACGAACTGGGTGTGGTCGTGGTTTTGGTTTGTTCTGCCTCCGATTCATCAGGCTTGGCAGATGCGCCGAGGTTTAGCCTTGGTGCAGTGAGCAGCTTTTCAATTTCCGCACTTTCGCACACGGGGCAGCGCACTTGCGCGTTGGCGCGTTGGGTGATGTAGGCGTCGCTTGACCGAAACCACCCTTCGAAGCGGTGGCCGTGGTCACACCTTAAGTTGAATACCATCACGTTGTAAAATACCCAATTTTTAACTCTTCATCAGCGACACCGGCCGCTTGGATGTCACTAAACGGGACGGCGGCATCGCTGCTGTTGCCTAAGATGTTGTTTATGGCGGAGGCAGGTAGCAATTGAATTTGCGCTTGGTACACCATGGCGACTTTGGTGGCAGCGGCAAAGGCGACAAACACGCCGCCACCGGCACGGTTTAGAACGATGCACGGGAGGCCGCCCGGCTGCACCGCCGTGCGGCTGTGGGCTAACGTGAGTAGCGCCTGCGCTACGTGGTGCAGGTAGGCTGAAAGGATAGGCTTTTCGTCGGCTAGTTGGGTGCTGTGGGATTCGCAATCTAGCAGGATAAGGCAAGGTTTGCCGGATAGGTCTTGCGCCAAAGCGAGTGCGCGCTGCGCAAACGCCCATGCGCTGGCGGCACCCAAATTGCCCAGGGTGCGCAGGCCGGGTGCTGCTACGCCGATCACGTCATGGGCGTGACCGTTGTAGTTGGCGGTGCCAAATACCACGCCAGCGACTTCGTTTTGATGTTCTAAATGGTAGCCATCGGGGAATAACTTATCGCAATCTGGGCGCTTGAAGGGTTCGGTGGCGAGCGTCTGCGGGCTGAGTTTGGTGGCGCGAAGCTGCAGCTCGTCCGCCCTGCGCTGCGGCCAATTTGGTTCAGCGGCTATTTCCGCAAACGCGGCTTGCAGGGTTGCGGCGAGGGCTTTGGCATCAATTGTGGCGGGTAGCGCTCGGTTGCGCGTGGATTGCACGGCGCGTGCGGCACCACTAATGGCGGCTTGCGCCACGGCTTGAAAGGTGGCGTCAAACACGTCCGCCCCGGCGGCCTGCGCCAGTATTGACGGGCCAGACATGGCTAATTTGGTGTGCGCCCCAAATAGGCAAATTTGCCCCGCCTGCGCCAACATAGATGCACCGCCGTAGCAGTTTGTGCCCAACACCGTGACGACCGAAATATTGTGCGCGGATAGCTGCAGTGCCTGCTTAAACAGTTTGCGAAACGCACCCAAGGCCACATGGCCTTCGGATACCTTCGCACCGGCGCTGTCTAGATACAGCACCAACGCCGCTTTTTCGCGCAGGCAAATCATAAACAAACTGGCTAGCCGCTGGCATTCCAAGGCACCGAGCGAGCCGCTGGCAATTTTGTTTTCTACCACTGCAACGTAGCAATTGCCCCGGCCGTTTGAAGCGCCTTGCACCACGCCACGGCCAATCGACAGATTGCCGACCGGCTCACCGATGGGTGCGAAGGTAACGGCGTCTTTTAAAATTTTAGGTTGCATAAATTTTTTAGTGTTTACGGCGATCAGTTAATAGCTTGAAGACGCCCGTATTACGGCCGTCTTCAGGCATTATAATTTTACAGTGGGAGTCGATTTGCGCCAACGAATTAAGCCTATTGAATAACAGCAGTAAAACCCAGCCAGCAGGCCAAAGGTAACGGTGGTGAGCGGGCTGCGGGTAAAACTAACACCGGCTGCTTGGGCCGCATCACCGGTTAACGTGACCATTTGAAATAGGCGGTAACCCAATCGCGCCAAGAAAATACAGATAATGGCAATGCCAATTTGCGCATTCGGTGTGTAAAAAAACTGATCTTCCGTGTGCTCAAATTTAGTGAGTTTTAAGCCCCAAATTGCCAGCGCCACACCGCAGCACACGCCCGCTAACAGCCCGCCTAAGCCAAGTGGTGAAGCACGATTGGCAAGCGCCAACATCACCACAATAATCGGAAAAAATAGCGCAACAATCCAGTGGCGCGTTAAGCTTGACCGCTGCTTACCAATTAAGCGGCGCATCCGCGCATAAAGTCGCCACACGATGAGCGGGATAGCGATGAGCAACATGATTGCAGAGGTGGACATATTGCGATAATTTCCTTTGTTAACAGACCTATTTAATCTGAAAAATGAGCTGAAACACGGGCTGAAGACGCCCTATTTTAGGCCATCTTCAGCCTGTTATAAATTAAAAAAGCCCGTGGTGACGGGCTTTTTACTGGGCTTACTTTCAACGCTGATGCGCTAAAAATAAAACTAACCCCGCACTAATTTCCCGCCTTCAACTTTAATTTTATCACCCACTCTGTACGATGTCGCATCGTTGTAGGTAAATGTGCGAGACGCACCGGTTTCTAGCTTCACAACCACTTGATATTGATTCTTTTTCTTCATGTTTTTTTCAGTTTGATGGCCGGCGTATGCACCACCGGCTGCGCCAACCACGGTAGCTGCATCTTTACCGCGACCATTGCCTACTTGGTGCCCCAGCACACCGCCCAACACGCCGCCAGCAACTAAGCCAACGCCAGACGCTTCGCCTTTAACGACGATAGTTTTGACGTTTGTTACGGTGCCGCAGTTATCGCATTTTGCGTAGGCTGCCGAAGAAAATGCAGCGGCACTGATGACCAGTGCGCTGAAGCTTGTTGCGATGATTGTGAATGCGCGCATGTGATTTCCTCTGTATAAAATTTAATAATTAAGTATGCCTACAAGCAGCAATTAATGCATGTTAAAACCCACACTTTAGCGCAAAACGAGCGAAGTTAGCGCGTGGGGCTGCTGGATCAACTTCACATCTAAAACCTAGCGCAAAACGTACATCGTTAGCCGCAGCACTACTGATATACAATTTGCGCTCCCAGCACCACGTGCCACCCAAAACAGAAACCTAAAATGCAAACTTCGGATCAACCTATTCTCAGAGACATCGTGCTAATTGGCGGCGGTCATAGCCACGTAGGCGTGCTCAAAAGTTTTGGGATGAAGCCCATTCCCGGTGTGCGTTTAACCCTTATTTGTACCGACATGCACACGCCCTATTCTGGCATGTTGCCGGGCTATGTTGCAGGGCATTATGAGTATGACGACGTGCATATTGATTTAAGTCGATTGGCCGTATTTGCCGGCGCGCGCTTGTATCGCGATGAAGTGATTGGCATTGATCGACAAAATAAAAAAGTGCTGTGCCGTAATCGCCCGCCCGTGCCTTACGACCAACTTTCAATCAACATCGGCTCCACGCCGCAGCTAACACAGGTACCAGGTGCTGCTGAGCATACGGTAGCCGTCAAACCGATTCAGCGCTTTAATGACCGCTGGTTAGCGCTGCTTAATCGCGTGCAACAGCACGCAGGCAAACTGACCGTGGCCGTCGTGGGCGCAGGCGCGGGGGGGGTGGAATTATTGTTGGCAATGCAGTTTCGGCTGCACAACGAGCTGCGAAAGCTGCAGCGTGATCCCAACGATTTAACCTTCCATTTATTTACCAGCGGCGCGACTATTTTGCCCACGCATAACGAGGGCGTGCGAGCGCGATTTGAAGCCGTATTGGCCGCGCGCGGCGTGGTGGTGCATCGTGACGCAGGCGTTTCGCAGGTGTTTAACGGCCGCTTGCAAACTGCAAATGGCGAATCATTTAACGCGGACGAAATTGTCTGGGTGACGAGCGCGGGCGGTGCGCCGTGGCTGCGAGAAACGGGATTGGCGTTAGATTCAGACGGCTTTATTAACGTCACCGACACCCTGCAAACCGTAACAGACGCTGATATTTTTGCAGCGGGCGACATCGCCAATATGATCAATTTTAAGCTAGAAAAAGCCGGTGTTTTTGCCGTGCGCCAAGGCCCGCCGCTCACGGAAAATTTACGTCGCGCCGTAGCTGGTGTGGCTTTGCAGGCCTATCACCCGCAGCGCACGTGGTTAGCGTTAATTAGCACCGGCGATAAATTTGCTGTGGCTTCACGCGGCTGGTTGGGCTTTGCGGGCAAAGCAGTATGGCGCTGGAAAGATTGGATTGACCGACGCTTCATGCGCAATTTTCAAGACTTGACCCCCATGGATCCGTCTGCACAACCTGCCCCTTCAAATGCAATAAACAACGTCAAGCTTAGCCAAGAAGAATCGCTGCAAGCCATTTCTGCTATCGCAATGCGTTGCGGCGGTTGCGGCGCTAAGGTAGGTTCTACGGTGTTGTCGCGCGCGTTAAGCAACTTGCATCCGGTTGATCGTGATGACGTAATTATTGGCCTAAAAGATCCCGATGACGCCGCTGTAGTGCGCGTGCCGCCGGGTAAAGCGATGGTGCATTCGGTCGACTTTTTTCGCTCGTTTATTGATGACCCTTACATTTTTGGCAAAGTTGCCGCCAACCATGCATTGGGCGATATTTGGGCGATGGGCGCTACGGCACAATCGGCCACCGCTATTGCTACCGTGCCGTCAGGGCTCGAAGCCAAGGTTGAAGACGTGCTGTTTCAGATGATGACCGGCGCATTGGAAGTGCTGAACGAGGCCAATTGCGCGCTCGTAGGCGGACACACAGGCGAAGGCAAAGAGCTGGCATTAGGCTTTGCGGTAAATGGCTTAATTGACGACGAACCCGGTAAAATTTTACGCAAAAGCGGCATGAAGCCGGGCGATATTTTGATCCTCACCAAACCCATCGGCACCGGCACCCTATTTGCTGCCCACGCCCGCTTGGCGGCAAAAGGCCGCTGGATTGACGCCGCGCTGCGCTCCATGGTGGTATCAAATCGCTTGGGCGCCAAGTGCGTATTTGAACACGGTGCCACAGCCTGCACCGACCTTACCGGCTTCGGTTTACTTGGCCATTTAATCGAAATGACGCGCCCGTCCGGTGTAGACGCCGAACTAAATTTAACCGCCCTGCCCCTGCTAGATGGCGCTGAAGAGTGCGTAGCACTCGGCATTGTCAGCTCGCTACAAAGTGCCAATGTGCGACTGCGGCGCGGCCTGCGTAACCAAGAAGCGATGGTAGGCCACCCCCGTTACCCGCTAATTTTTGACCCGCAAACCGCCGGTGGTTTATTGGCAAGTGTGCCGCCAGATCGCGTGGACGCATGCATCGCGGAACTACGTGCGCTGGGCTACGATAAGACCGTCGCGATTGGCCGTATTGTCGCGCAGGGAGAGGCGTTGGAGCCGATTACGTTGACGGTTTGAGAATGAGGGTTTTGAGGCAAATTTATGGCGGATAAACGTGCGCAATGA
Source organism: Betaproteobacteria bacterium (assembly GCA_043760555.1). GTDB lineage: Bacteria > Pseudomonadota > Gammaproteobacteria > Burkholderiales > Usitatibacteraceae > JANMDR01. The sequence continues at coordinate 5,735 of JAYUOW010000211.1, read as the reverse complement.
TTCGCCAAGTGATTCGCCATACCTGCTTTAAGTAATTGGTTTATAATGGTTTATTGGTAAATTTTATAACTTAGAAAATTCGCCAAATGATTCGCCCCGAACACGCATTTTCTGGGTAAATTTTTAGGTAATCCATGCCAACGCAATCCAAATACCACTACCACAGTCCGCATCAAATGCAGCCGATGCTCCCCGGCGAAAAATGCATGGATGCCCTGCGCCCATTGGCGGCAGAATTGATTGCCACGACGCATAATTTGCTTGCGCACGGCATGCCACAACTGCGCGCGTTATTGCGCGAAACGCTGCGGCCAATGAACTCATTTTATACCAACAAAATTGAAGGGCAACACACAACGCCGCTAATGATTGAGCGCGCCCTTCGCGCCGACTTTTCAGACACACCCGATGAAGCTAAAAAGCAGCGCATCGCCATCGCGCATATCGCTACTGAGCGTTGGGGTGAACATTCATTGGGGTCATTTGATGCGCCCACATTTTTTCATCCAGATACGGTGAAGGGCATCCACCAACACCTGCATGCGCAATTGGCTGATGCTGATTTAATTCAAAAAAATAACGACGGCAGCGTTGAAATAGTGCAGCCCGGCCAATGGCGCTCAAGTGGTGTAAAAATTGGTCAGCATATTCCACCAGACCCCGCGACCGTGCCGCAGTTTATGGATGAATGGCATCGTAGCTACCGCAATTCAAAAGCAGGTGAAAACGCGCTAATTGCCGTGATTGCAGCGCATCATCGACTCACTTGGATTCATCCCTTCATCGACGGAAACGGCCGTACAGCAAGGCTTCACAGCCATTTAGCGCTTAACGCTTTAGGGCTGACGCATGGCTTATGGTCGCCCATGCGTGGGCTGGCGCGTAATCACGAAAGCTACTACACGCATTTAATCAATGCTGATCGTGATCGACAAGGAAACTATGATGGGCGCGGCGTTTTAAGCGAACAGGGCTTGGTCAACTTCATCGAATTTTTCATGCAAATTTGCTTAGACCAAGTGAAATTTATGAGCACCATGCTCGACATCGTTGCGTTCGAAGCGCGGCTCACTGCCATGCTTGCGGCGGAAGCCACTAAACCTGAAACCAAAGCCCTAAAAATTGAATCTGCCGCGCCATTGGCCTACCTAGGCACGGTCGCATCGCTTGAACGCACCAAATTTAAAGGCATGATGGGCTTAGCCGCACGCACGGCAGACCGCACCCTAGCAGACCTTTTTAAGCTAGGCATAATCACCTCGAAGTCGCCTAAAGGTCCAGTTGAATTGGCCTTGCCCATCGCATTGTTCGGCTACCTGTTTCCGCGATTATGGCCGGAAGCGGAAATGCAGATGTAGGCGTTGATTTTATAAACAATAATGTTTATGCTTTGTTAGACGAATAGTAAATAATTCAAACGCTTACTTGCCAATTTAGGGGCAACATTTCAGCCAGCTAAACGCTCCCATGTGAAGGTGTACCCAAATGGTAAGCAGTCAATTTTACCGATGCACGATACCGACCTTAAAAAAGGAACGCTGGAAGGTATCAAGAAGCAACTTGGTTTGAAATGAGGAAAAATATGTTTAGTTATCCAGTTACCCTAACGCCCGATCCCATCGATGGTGGATTCGTGGTCAGTTTTATTGATATTCCGGAAGCAACTTGGCAAGGCGATACGCGAGAAGAAGCGCTGGCTGCAGGTCGTGATGCGCTTGAATCAGCACTTGATTTTTACTTTGAAGATAACCGAACGGTTCCCGTTCCATCCAAGGCAAAACGCAATCAAGCTGTTGTTGATTTGCCGACGAGCTTGGCGGCAAAAGTGCTATTGCTGAACGAAATGATCGCGCAAAATGTTCGCCCAGCAGAACTTGCAAGGCGAATGAATACATCGCCGCAAGAAATCAATCGACTCACCAATACGCGCCATAAAACGCGAATAGACGGCATCGCAATGGCGTTGCAGGCGTTGGGCAAACAGCTGGAGCTGCGCGTAGTTTGAAAGCACCAAGCAGCGCCTCACTCGGACATTTTTGGGCGTAAAAAAACCGCAATCTCAATTGAGAATTACGGTTTTTTTGATGTGCAACAAATAACTTGTTGCACACCGATGTTTGGCTCCCCGACCTGGACTCGAACCAGGGACCTGCGGATTAACAGTCCGTCGCTCTACCGACTGAGCTATCAGGGAATTGTTTTCTTGCATTACTTTTAAGCTACCAGTAAGCGCTGCAAAGAACAGACGCACACTATAGCAAATTTGGTGCCTTCCGTCAAGGTTAGCACCGTTTTTTCCGACTGATTTTTGGTTTAATTGCCTTATTTGGCGGCTAAATTGGCGTTGCTTGAGCTAGTTGACGCTGTTATGCTTACATTTTTGTGGCGGCATTTAATGATGCGATTTTTAATTTTATGTTTGATGTTAATTGCAGCTAATCTTGCGGCTGCATCGACGACTGCTGCAACTGAGGCCGCGCCCAAAATTACCACACCAAATGAATCGGCAGCGGCTGAAGCACTGTTGCGTGATTCCAAATGTGCGGGCTGTCATGCCGCTAAATTTGCGACAGCCACTGATAAAACAGGTGATGCAGTTTACACGCGGAAAAACCGGTCGGTAACGTCTTACGCCAAGCTCGTCACGCAAGTGGCGCGCTGCGATACGGAATTAAATTTGCAGGTGTTTGAAGATGATCAGGCGACTATTTCGCGTTATTTGAATGCACGGTTTTATAAATTTGATACCTTAAAGACACCCTAAAATAGGGCTTCTTCAGAGCATTAGTTTGGACGCAGTCGTTTCGTTGCCGACGCGATCGCGTCGTCCAAATACGCGCTATAAAAATCCGGCAGCAATCCACCCTTAAGTGGTGCGGCAATTTGCTCACCCTTGGCATTTAGAAAATACACCGTCGGTGCTACTTTAGCACCCAGTTTTTGCGCAAATTCTCGGTGCGAAACGGCTTTGCCATCCGCATCAACAACCGTTTGCGACCCGTTAATTTCAATCTGCCGCACGATTGCGCTCGGCGTTGTTTTTTCCAGCGCTTGCAGGGGAAGCAAATGACTTTGCCGCACTATTTTGCAAAAGCCGCAGCCTTCAAGGCTGACCATGATGATGATTGGCGCTTGCGCTTTTTGCGCGGCCGCTGCTACGGCGGTCCAGCTAACCAAATAAGGCAACGTTATTTCTTTGTGAGCCTGCATTTTTGCAGACAAAACTGGTGCTTTATCTTGCGCAATTACGGCGTCGCAATTAGCCCACACCAACACCGAAATAATCGCAATTTTAAGCATGGCTTTCATCGCAAAATTATCCGGTATTGTGCTGTTAACTTCGGTTTAAGCTACCGGCTTTTCCAACTCGAACGCCGTATGCAGCGCCCGCACTGCGAGCTCCAAATATTTCTCATCCAACACCACTGATGTTTTAATTTCGGATGTAGAAATCATCTGAATATTGATGTTTTCTTTAGCCAACGTGCCAAACATTTTGGCAGCTATTCCCGCATGGCTGCGCATGCCGATACCCACGAGGGAGACCTTGGCAATTTTATTGTCGCCCATCACAGCGCGGGCTTTTACTGCTGGTAGAACCACGTCGTTCAAAATAGCTAACGCACGGTTATAGTCGCCACGCTGCACGGTGAACGAAAAATCGGTGTGGCCGTCGATAGATGTGTTTTGCAAAATCACATCCACATCAATATTGGCTTCGGCAATTGGGCCCAAAATATTGAAAGCAATGCCGGGGCGATCAGGTACGCCGGTGATGGTGAGCTTGGCTTCGTCGCGCGTAAAAGCGATGCCAGAGATAATTGGATCTTCCATTTTGTCTTCTTCCTCAAAGGTAATTAGGGTGCCCATGTCCGTCGAATTTACGTCGGTAAATGATGATAGCACCCGCAATTTAACGCGATATTTCCCCGCAAATTCGACTGAGCGAATTTGCAACACTTTTGAGCCTAAACTTGCCAACTCAAACATTTCTTCAAACGTAATTGTTTTCAAGCGGCGCGCTTCTGGCACAACACGCGGGTCGGTGGTGTACACGCCATCCACGTCGGTATAAATTTGGCATTCATCGGCCTTCAAGGCGGCCGCAAGGGCTACGCCAGTGGTGTCAGAGCCGCCGCGACCCAAAGTAGTAATGTTGCCCTTCTCGTCCACGCCTTGAAAACCTGCCACGACCACAACCGTGCCAGCGTCTAAATCAGCGCGAATGGCGGCTTCATCGATGGCTAAAATACGCGCTTTGCTGTGGGCGTCATCGGTGGTAATTTTTACCTGCGCGCCGGTATAACTTTTTGCCTTTAATCCAACGCTTTGCAAGGCAATTGCTAGCAGGCCGATTGTCACTTGTTCGCCCGTGGAAGCAATCACATCTAACTCGCGCGGATCAGGGTCGTCGCTAAGCTGCTTGGCTAACGCAAGGAGGCGATTGGTTTCGCCCGACATGGCAGAAACCACCACCACAATTTGATTGCCTTCGTCGTAAAACCGTTTTACGCGTCGCGCCACTTCACGAATGCGCTCGGGGCTGCCCATCGAGGTGCCACCGTATTTTTGTACAAGTAATGCCACTTTTTTATCTCTTGACTGAAAGGGTTGGAAAAGGGAAACAGTATTATATTAACCTGCCTTTGCAGGTTTTTGCTGCGCCGCACCATTGGGAAGCGTAAAATAAGCGAATGAACACACAAAACAGCGCTGCAGGCACAGCAAAACCGCCCATTTCAATTACCCGTCGGCTTGAATTTGACGCCGGTCACCGCCTACCAAACCACAAAAGCCAGTGCCGTAATTTGCACGGACACCGTTACGCGCTCGAAATCACCCTCACCTCCACCCCGCAAGAAGATGTCGGCACGTCGGATGACGGTATGGTGCTAGATTTTGGCGACATCAAAGCCATTGCCAATGAAAAGCTCGTCAACGTATGGGATCACGCGTTTTTGGTCTACAAAGGCGACTTAGCCTTGGTCGAATTTTTAGCCACGATTCCAAACCATAAAACCGTGGTGCTCGATTGCGTACCCACAAGCGAAAACTTAGCGCAAGCAGCTTTCGATATTTTGCAGCACGCTTACCATGACCGCTTTGGTAAAGAACTCAAGCTCACGTTTTTGCGATTATATGAAACGCCAAATTGCTGGGCGGATGTTAAATCCGCAGATTAACGATGCTTGAAGATGCCCGTATTTAGGGCGTATTCAGCTATTCTGTAGCTTTAGCTAAGCTACCAATGCGCGGGCTTCGTTGCTGGTTTCTTTTTGGTCTGCACGTTTAGCGGTAACTGCGCTTTAGCTAGTTCTACATCTTTGATGTGGCTGCGAACCCAGTGGGCAAGTTGAGTTAGTCGCTTGTTGGGAGCCTTGCCCTCGGTGTTCGCATTTTCTCGTAACGGCATTATCAGCCCAATGGAAACTGTCTGAAAGTCTTCGCGAACCATCTGCAGCGCTGGTTGTAGGTCGCTATCGTTTGAGCAAATTACCACTTGTTGGCATTTACCTTGTGCTACGTCTCGATAAATATGCAGCGCGATATTTACGTCGGTTTGTTTTTCTTCGATCATCCACACCGGCAAAACGTGCGCTTTGCTGGCGGGCACGGCGTCAACATAGGCAGGCAATGCCGTCGGCTGAAAAACATGGAACCCTTTAACCTAGAAACAGCAGCTGACCGCTCGGATTGCTCGGAGAAGCCCGTGTTTATTGATGTAGCTGGGTTTC
>JAYUOW010000210.1:0-11409 GCA_043760555.1 Betaproteobacteria bacterium | reverse complement strand
ATGACATGACGGCCTCAATTTTTGTCTAAATATATGGTTGCCTGAAGATGCCCTAAATACGGGCGTCTTCAGGCCTTTACTTTGGCGTTAAAATATCGCCACGTTGCAGTATCGAAATGCAACCGAACTGCGCGCCGATGATGGTTTGCAGCCATACGTGACCCATGTCAGTATTAATAAGATAGGTTTTTAAATTGGCGTAGCTATTTTTGAGCAGGCTATTGCAAATGATTTCGTCGTACTTAACTTCATTCACCATTTTCGGCGTGGCACCCGTGGTCACTTTGATGCCGCCGCGATTCAGTATTGCGGTTTCAATGGCGGCGTCAGCTGCTGGACCATCGATATTGATGCCTTTCGGCCCCCAAATTTGGGCTTGATAAAATTGCCCCGTCATAAAAACAAATTCGCCACCGATGGCAAATAAATCAAGTTGATTGCGTTTGGTGGTGGCGATAATTTCGCTACCCGTGGACGGCATATTGGATGAAAAATTATAGGGTGCCGGTGCTTCAAGATAGGGAAATTTGCCTAAATTCTTTTTCGATATTGGCGCACGGGAAACGTCAGGCCGACCTTCTGCATTTAAGGTGACGAGCGCCGATGATTCGCTAATTACAGCAGCCTCGGTATTTGCCGCCATTGTGCTCAGGGATTCGAGTTTGACCGCGTCTGGCGTAGCGGCTTTTGGTGCGAGCCTAGACGACGCAAAGCCATCGGTGTTAAGCGGATAGCTGCCCGTGGTTTGCGGCTTGGTGGCGGGTGTCGATGGCGGTGTTGCGGGCGTTGCCGGTGTTGCAGCAGGGCCGCAAGATGTAAGGGTGCAAACTAAAATACTGCAAATAGTACTTGTTATTTTATTCATCGGTTTTCTATTTTTTAGTGTTGGCGCTGGCTCATAGCGTTTGCTGTTGCGCTTGTTGTTGGGCATAAAGTGCCAGCGCATGGCGCACGCCGATTTCAGGGCTGCTAAGTGCTGCAACGCCACGCGCTGCCAGCACCGCAACTGCGCCGTGCATAGAGGCCTGGGCGAGGACGACAGTAGGGCTGTTGGCTTGCGGATCTGCGCGCTTGGCTTCTATCAGCGCGCGCATCACGGTTTCAACAATGGTGTCGATATAGGCCGCTTGATTACCGGCTAAAAAATGCGCCCATGCATGTTTAACGAGCAGTGGCGTGATGTGGGCGAAGGTGTTTGCGGCCGCAGCGGACGATTGCAATAGCGCGCTCGAAGGTGCAAGCGTGCTTTCAAGTGTTGCGACCAACATAATTGGTGCTGCGCGATTGATCGCAGCGTCAGCCATGGCGCGATCAATGCGGGTGGTGATCATCGCTTGCTTTTTTGATTTTACTTGCAGCGCTTCAACGACGCCGCCAATGGTGGAGCAGGTGCATACCACCACGCGTGCGCCGCTGTCTCCTGCATGTCGCGTGGCGCGTTTGATCCGTGAAATCAGCGCGGGATTATCAATGCCGATGCAGGGCTGATGCGCGTCGGTGAGTAAGTCTTCGCGCACGATATGCAAGGCGTTGAGCGAAGGTGCTAGCGCTAGCATTAAATCCGTAAAAATCGCGACATGGGCGGGCGCCGTGTGGATAAAGGCGATGTGGTGATGGCGCTGACCGCGTTGGCTGCGTTGACTAGATAAGGAAGGTGTAAGTTGCATAGCCTGTTGTTTCGATTGAAATACGCGCCAATGACACGTTGATGCTGTAATAGTAGCGTGGAGAAGCCCTATTATAGGGCGTCTTCAGCCTATCTAAAGATGAAAAACGTCATACTTTGACAAATTTTGCGTCGCGGTTTTGCGCTTGTAGCGGCAACGTCAGTAAGTGCAGGGGGAACATTGCAGCATTCAGAGTTGCAATCAGTTGGCGTTTGGAAAACAAACATTTCCATTTTATTTTCGCTAAAACGGACGGGAACCTGTTTTTTGTTGCGGCTGCAGAAACGTGAGGCACATTGAGAGCCAAGGCGCAAATTGCTAACGCATCAACGCATGATCAGAGCAACGGTGAGCCCCACCGCCAGCATCGCTAAACCGATCATGATGGCCATCGGCACAATGGTGTTTTGTTCGGGAGTGCGACGGGCGTTTTGCCGACCGGTACGCGTAGCATCGTTGCCAATGGTGCGCGTGCGCTGGGTTAAATCGCGTTGATTTTGCGCGGATGACACCGGGCCAATTTTATTAAGGGATGAAATCGAGCGGCTTTTGTCTGCCACGGCACGCGCTATATCTTCGGGCTTGGCGTGCGCTTTGGCGGCTTCGGTTAGCGGCTTGACAGCCATGGTCATATTGCCCGCTTGGCTTGCAGTTTTGCGTTGCGTAGGTTGTGACGGTTGCGAGGGCGCAACATCCGCTTCAATTTTGCCGGACACTTCGCCGGTGTAGGCGCGCATCTTTTTGGTTTCTGAGATGTAGCCTTGAAATTCGCCGGTTTGATCTGTGTGTGCTGCAAGCTTTAGCGTGGCATCGAAAGAATCGAAATTTTTCGCTAATTTTAGCGGCTTAACGCTTTCTTCGGCTTCCGGTTTTTGGTTAAATCGCGGTGCGTTTTGCGGGGTATTTGCGGCCGGTGTGCGGCCATCGGTTTTAGCAGGAATCGGCGTGGTTCTGCCCGAAGCACGGGCGCTTTCAACCGATTGACCACCACTCAGTTTAGTTAAGACGCCGCGTAAATCGCGCGCGAATTCGCTCATGCTTTGGTAGCGTTCATCTACCGTTTTAGCCAGCGCTTTGGCGACGATTAAATCTAATATTTGCGGCACGCCCGGTATTTGGCTTGACGGCGTGATCGGCTCGGAATTTACGGTTGCATACATGATCGCGTTGACGTTATCCCCATCAAACGGCGCATGGCCGGTAAGGGCTTCATACAGCACCACGCCTAAGGAAAAAATGTCAGTGCGGTAGTCGAGTTTTTTGCCGATCACTTGTTCGGGCGACATATAGCGCGGGCTGCCTAAAATCATGCCAGTCATGGTTTTAACGGCTGATCCTGACGTGCGCGCGATGCCGAAATCGGTAATTTTTGCTAAGCCTTCGCCCACCACCATAATATTGGACGGTTTCACATCGCGATGGATTACGTCGTTTTTGTGCGCGAAGCCTAAGCCTTCAGCGGCTTGCGCAATCCAATCAATTACGGCGTAAGTGCTTGGCCGATTTTGCTCGGTGAGCAAATCTTTTAGCTCGCGGCCTTCCAAAAACTCCATCGCCATATAGGCTACGGTGTCGGTACGACCCACGTCGTAAATCGTGACGATATTAGGATGGTTTAGGCGACCCGCAGCTTTAATTTCTTGCTGAAACCGCGCTTCGTATTCCACCAATTCGTCCGCGCTGAGCGATAAATTGATGGTTTTGATGGCGACGGTGCGGTCAATCATCGGGTCCACCGCTTTGTACACGGTGCCCATTGCGCCTTGGCCGATGACGCCGATAACTTTATATCGGCCGAGAGTATCGATCATATTATTTTTTAACTGGAACCGGCGTGGCCGTTGACGTAATTGGCGTTGCGGCTGGGTTTGGGTTTGCGCGCGGCTTTTGTGTCATCGCGCGGAAGATGGAACCCCATGATGGATGCCCGACTTCAGCTGGACTGAGCTGAAAGCTAGGATTGCTATCGAGCAGCTTTTGAAATTCAGCCCGACACAAGGTATTTTTGCCGACAAGGCAAAAGCTAAACGCCGCAAACTTACGTGCGGTCGCAAGAATGTCTGCCGCAATGGACTGCCGTTGCAAATCTAAAAATAGTTTAGCGGCTAATTCATAATTGCCGTCTTCATAGGCTTTGTTGGCGTCAGCCTGCAGCACTTGGGCGGCGGTAGGCTTGGCAGCGGGGGGCGGAACAACGATACCGCGACGGCGTAAATCAGCTTCAATAACCACGGTTTTAAACACGGGTCCCCAAGTCGGGTGCCCGGCTTCGCCTAGGCTCAGCTCGAATTTTTGATCGAGCGTGACTGCACGTTCAAACTCCTCTTTACAGCGCGATTCTCGACCGGCGATACAGTGCATAAACGCCATGGTTTTGCGCGCGGTAAGCTGTTCGGGCAAGTTCAAGCTGGCGCTGTCTAAGGCAACCAAAAAGCTGTTCATGGCCTCGTCGTAGGTGCCCGCTTCGTACTGTCTTACGCCATCGGCCAAGGTAATCACAGCACGATCACGTTTTTCTTTTAGCGCTATTTGTGCAGGTGTTGGGCCGGTGGCGACGGGTGCTGGCGGTGGAACTGGTGCTTGGCAGGCCGTGAGCACTAACGTCAAACCCACTGCAGCCAATTTAGCTGCGCTGCCACAATTAGCCAACGCGTTACGCAACCACGAAACGCAAAACTGCATCCATTGATGCGCCACTTCTTGCACTGGCTGCTCGGACTTTGCATAAAGCTTGGCGGTTGACGTTGCAGACATTACAAGCCCTCGTGTGTGGGTGCGGTGGTGCATATTGATGAAAGTATTTGCGCTGCGCCCTTACTCAAATTTATGCGTGAGGGGAAAAACTTCCTTCGGTTTTAGCTCAATCAGAATTATACGCGGCGTAAATGTGCTATTCCGAATTTCAATTTTATGCTTGCCAGGGGCGAGCGCAAAGGTTTTGAGCGGCGGTGACGTACCTATTGACTTACCGTCCACAATTACATCGCCCCAAGGAATGATTGAAAACTTTAAGCTGCCCATTTGCGCGGCTTTGGTTTCGCCTTTAGCATCAATTTTATTTGGGTCAGCTTTTGGATCGCTCGCTTTTGCGTCACCTTTGAGCGCCGCTAATTTGGGATCAAGCTTCTGATCCAGTTTTGGATCTAGCTTGTCGTCCGGCTTGCCTGCGGTAACATCAGGATTATTTGGATCAGCCTTAGCGGGGTCTGTTGTGCCGTTAGTGCTGACTACGGGCTCTACTGGCTTGATTGTTGGCGGAGGTGCTACGATAACTGGCGAAGGAACTACCACAACGGGCGGCGGAGCCGGAGGTTGCTTCATGCCTAGGGCAACCGCTAGACCAACGATGGCGCAGGCAAAAATACCGCCGACCAGCAGTAATTTTTTGCGATCTTGTAAAAACGGCAGCGGCGCATCATCAATAAATTCTTCAGCTTCTGGCGTTGCGTGTACGCTGTGGCCACCTGTAGCCGTGCCTACCGAATTACCGCCGCCGCCGTAGGAGCCGGTTGCAGATGCACGACCTTCCATGCCCGCTTTGGCGTGGTTAAACGCCGCATCAGATTCGCCAACAACATAAATTTCATGCTCGCGCACATGCTTGTCGGTGCGAGAACCTTCGTATTGAAACAGTTTTGCGTATTCTTCAGACAAGCACGACACTACGTCGTAATAAGACCGCGACACCACCACTTGGCCTGGCTGCGCAAAGCTCATGATGCGTTGCGCTACGTTAATGCCGTCGCCAATAATGTTAGGTTGGTCGTTAATATCGCGTACTAGTTTTACCGGGCCCAAATTGATGCCAATGCGTAATAGCGAGCCGAACATGCTGGAAATGGGGTAGGGTGCGGTGGCGTCAGGATTAGCTTCATCAGGCACGGCAACGGCTTGTTCAGCCAGCTTGCGCATGCTGTCGCGCAGATGCATGGCCACAAATAGCGCATCTTCAGGGTCACCCAAAAAGCTCATGGCTGCGCCGTCGCCGGTATCGAGGATAAGGCGTTGATCCTGCGGAATATTTACCAGCGCTTCGGACAGCAATTGAGTGAAATAATCTTTAATCTCAATTTGCTCGGAAACCGATTTCTTGGTGTAGGCGACTAAGTCGACAAACACCACGCTGCAAATAAAGGTACGGTTGCCCTGATCGGCCATATTGTTAGTATCGATGAAACTGGGTTTAGAGAAGTTGCTCAGCGATGCGATTGAAACGGCGAGTCAAATAGCGCGGTGCTGCACAAAATGGCAAGCCGATGCGTACATGGCCCACACAATCTAATATTTTAGCAAATTATGCGCAATCAAAGTACCTTTAAGTGGTCCGCAGTGCGATTCAAAAGCAAACTTATGTGCACTGAAGCACCTTCGCGGTTATTGCGGCGCTGTCAGCACCCATTAAAAACAAAAATGCGGGACACAGAGAAGTTACATTTGGCGCTGCGTTAGGACCTTCACCCGGATGGGTTTTGCCGCGAAATGGGCTTGAAACCGGACCCGGATAGAGTAAATTAAAACGCAAATTGCAAGGCTTGGGTAATTCGGCTTGCCATGTAGTCACCAACGCGGCCAAGCTACTTTTTACCGGCGCAAACGGCGCCCAATAGGCCGTTGGTGTGAGCGCATGGGTTTCGGTTAAAAAAATCACGCTGGCGTCCGGTGCGGCCAAGAGCATCGGCAAACAGGCTTTGGTGAGAGCGGCTGGCACGGCCAAATTAACGCGGCTATGTTGCAGCCAAATGTCAAGATTTTGCATCGCCAACGGCATTAAAGGCGAAAAATGCGAAGCGCCATGAAAGATGCCGTCGATGCGCCCTAATTTAGCTTCTATGGTCTGCGCAAAGGCATCAATTTCGCCCTGCGTGGCTTTCAAAAAATCGAGCAACATAATGGCGGGTTGGGGCGTATTTAGGGCTTCTAGCTCGTCATACACAGCGTCGAGTTTGGCTTGATTTCGCCCATGTAAAACCACGGTGGCGCCAGCCTGCGCATACGCGATTGCAGCGGCGCGGCCTAGGCCGGAAGTAGCACCCGTAACGATGATGACGCGACTTTCTAGCGATTGTGATTTGGCTGCGTAATTTGGTGGTAAGTGAATGGCTTCGAGCATGGGGATGTACTTAAGGTTTTGAATTGGAAAGTGAAGCTTCGGCCGCTGCCACGCCGTTGCGTGCGGCGGCTTCTAAGGTGCCTGGATAATCGCAGGCCACGTAGTCGCCCGCGAGGTAAAAGCCGAGTAGGTTGGCGTGGCTAATTTGCGGGCGGATTAAGTGCGGCGTGCAGGCAAACGTGGCGCGTTTTTCGGTGATCACTTTCTTCCACATCGGCGGCGGTAAATTAGGCGCAAAGCGTAAAATTTCGGCGGCAATTTTGTCGCCTAATTCGGCTTGGCTTAATGCTTCATGTGCGCCTGAAGCTGAAATGACGGCCGCAACTAATCCGGCATTGCCGTACAACGTATCGCGATTAAAAAACCACTGCGCCACGCCATCGGTTTGACCTTGCATGGCGCTTAAATCTGGCAATGGCGACACGGCATATTTTAAATACACGGTAGTAATTGGCTCGTAATTGAAATGTGCAGTAGCGGTGTTTAGTAGATCATTGAGTGGCGCTGACGCTGTGCTAATTTGCGCGAGTTGATGCGGGCCAACGGCGCAAACAATAGCATCGAAGGTGGCCGTTTCTAGCACGTTTCCAGTGCCTGAAAAGGCAATAGAATAGGGCATCTTCAGTCCATTTTTTTCGATGCTGGTGATGCGTGCGGCGGTTTTAACAGTGCCACCATTTGCGGTGATCCATGTGGCTGCAGCATCTGGAAACAGGGCGCTTAAATCAATATTTGGCAGGAGTAAATCGCTGCTGTTGCCAACCGCTGGGCGCGCACCAAACAGCGCATCGCGCAACACATTGGCAAACACCTGCGCGCAGGCATTGGCGATGGGGGTGTTGAGGGCGGAAACGCAAAGCGGCTCCCAAAATAGACGAATTATTTTGCTACTTTGCCCACCTGTTTCAAGCAAATTTTTTACCGTTTGGCCGTCGCTTACTTTAAATTTTTTAAACTTCAATTTTTGCATAAACCACGCCGCACCCACGCGCTCACCCAAACTAATGCCCTGCGCCGTAAATAGGGCGATTGCGAGCGGTAGCGCGGCGGGCCACCACGTGGGTACGTGGGCTGGCGCGCGCATGGAAAATCCGGGTGCCAATTGCAAGTTTAGCGGCACGCGGGTAAGTGCGTTATCCGCCACGCCCACGTCACGCATTAGGCCGAGCAAACAGCTATAAGCACCGGACAAAATATGCTGGCCGTTGTCTAAACTAACGTCTTGATAGTCAACGCGCCGCGCGCGGCCACCCAGCACTTTTGCAGCTTCAAACACCGTTACTTGCGCGCCGCCCTGCGTTGCGCGTACGGCAGCAGCCATGCCCGCGTAACCCGCGCCAATGACGGCGATGCGCTTTTTTTCCGTCACGCGCTAATCCAAGTTTTCCACGCAATCCACAGCTTACGAATTGGCGTGAGTGAGGTGCGTTGATTGAGCACTTTAAAGCCATCGCGCTCAATTTCAACAAGCAAGGTACGATAAATGGCGGACATAATTAGCCCAGGCCGCTGGGCGCGTTTGTCTTCCGGCGCTAACGCTGCAAAAGCCGTGTCATAGGTGGTTTGTGCGCGTTCAGTTTGAAACGCCATTAGCTTGGTAAATGCATCGGTATGTTTAGCGTGCAGTAAATCCGCGACTGAAACATTGAAGCGCGCTAAATCGTCTAAAGGCAGGTAAACCCTGTCGCGACGGGCATCTTCGCCCACATCTCGAATAATATTGGTGAGCTGAAATGCCAATCCTAAATTCTCGGCGTATTCCATTGTTTTAGGATTGGTGAAGCCAAAAATAGATGCCGATAACTGGCCGACTACACCGGCGGCGCAATGGCAATATTGTTTTAAGGCGGCAAAATCGGCGTAGCGATTGCGGGTTAAATCCATCTCCATGCCGTCGATAATCTCAGTCAAACGGCCTTTGTCCACGCCAAATTGCGCCACCGCTGGTGCGAGCGCTTTTGACACCGGATGTTGTGGTGTGCCGTCGAACAAATTACCTAATTCGGCGCGCCACCAACCCAATTTTGCGCGTGCCACATTGATGTCGGAAACTTCATCAACAATGTCATCTACCTCGCGACAAAACGCATATAAAGCGGTGATGGCGCGGCGGCGTTCGGGCGGTAAAAAGCGGAAACTGTAGTAGAAGCTAGAGCCACTTTTAGCGGCTTTTTCTTCGCAATATTGATCAGGAGTCATAAATTTTTTTGAAGGGTCAAATTACCAAATACGGGTGAGCTGACGCAGCCAATCGCTTTTGCGCATGACCGGGCGATGTTGGAAAATATCGCCATTCGCAGCATCAATTTTATCTAAAATTGCGGCACCTCCTGCCACCACAAAGCGCAATTCAAAACCGAATCGCCCGCCAAGCCGCTTGGCAAGCGGCTTTCCAGACAGCAACAAGGCGCGGGCGCGTTGCACTTGAAAGCGCATAAATTCGGGCCAGTTGGTTTGTGAGGCATTGCTAGCAATGGCGGCATCGCTTAAATTAAAGTTCGCGAGCTCATCTTGCGGCATATAAACACGGTCTTTTTTCCAATCTACGGCTATATCTTGAAGGAAATTTATAATTTGCAAGGCGGAGCAAATCGCATCGCTTTGGCTTAAATTTTCTGGCGTGGCTTTGGCATGCAAATGTAGCATCAAACGTCCCACCGGATTGGCCGAACGGGCGCAATAATCGAGCACTTCGGCGTAGTTGGCATAACGCGGTTTGACTACATCTTGACTGAAGGCATTCAGCAAATCATAGAAGGCTGAAAGCGGTAATTTGTATTGAGAAATATGGCTGGAAAGCCTTGAAAATAGGGCATCTACAGGCATCTCTCCAGCGCGAATTATGTTTAGCTGGGCAACATAACTATTTAGCAATTCAAGGCGTTGCGCAGGTTGCAAATCACCTTCATCGGCAAAGTCATCTGCCGAGCGCGCAAAAGCGTAAATTGCCTCCACTGGGCGACGCATGTGGCGCGGTAGCAAAATAGATGCGACGGGAAAATTTTCGTAATGATCGATGCTCATAGCCGACAATTATCGCCGATTCGGCGCCGTCAAGCGGTGACAACATCATTTTGTGGCCTGATTTTTAACCTAAATTTACCGACAATTGATCCGCGTCGCCGCAAATCTGTAAAAAAATAGGCGACAACTTTTATAAATGCGCTATAATTGAGGGCTTGGAAAAATGCGAGTGTGGCGAAATTGGTAGACGCACTGGATTTAGGTTCCAGCGCCGTAAGGCGTGGGGGTTCGAGTCCCTTCTCTCGCACCAAGACCAATTTGTTGTATGTTTCAATTTGTTAATATAGCGACGCCCGCACTGAGCTGTACGCTGCGGGCGTTGTGCTTTCTGGCGTCTTCCGTCAAAAACACCTCAATCACCACCACTTTGTCATTTTCGGCATCGTTGCTTTGAATGCGGCAATAATTTTAGGAATTTCCATGCAAACTCAAGTCACCCCTGTTGCCACAAACAGTTTAGAACGTAGCCTTCCGCTGGTTATTTCTGCCGCTGAAATGGAAGCACAAGTTATGGCGCGCCTAAAGCAAGTTGCGCGTACTGCCAAAATGTCGGGTTTTCGTCCCGGTAAAGTGCCGTTTAACGTGGTTGTGAATCAATATGGTTACTCGGTGCGTCAAGAAATCATGAACGCAGGCGTTGAACGTGCGTTCGGCCAAGCGGTAAATGCCGCGCAATTGCGCGTGGCCGGTCTGCCGCGCATTGCCGCTGTTGATACGGGTGCTAATTCTGACAAATACGAATTTACGGCCACGTTTGAAGTATTTCCCGACGTAAAAGTAGGCGATTTGTCGAGCCAAAAACTAGTGAAGCCAGTGGTGACTGTGGCTGATGCTGACGTGGATCACACGATTGCCACATTGCGCAAACAACGCGCTAAATTTGAAGCCACCACGCGTGCTGCGCAAAACGGTGACTTCGTAAAAGTAGATTTTGTCGGCAAGTTAAACGGTGAAGTATTTGCCGGTGGTGAAGCAAAAGACTTCAGCGTAGTGCTTGGCGAAGGCCGCATGCTGGCTGATTTTGAAGCCGCAATTGTGGGCATGAAGCCAGCAGAAGTTAAGACGTTTGATCTTACTTTTCCTGCCGATTACAAAGAAGAATTAGCCGGTAAAACAGTGCAATTTACGGTGACCGTAAATGCATTAAGCGAGCCAATTTTGCCTGAGCTAGATGCAGAATTTGCGAAAAGTTTAGGTGTAGATAACGGCGATGTAACTAAAATGCGCGGTGAGATTAAAGCCAACTTAGAGCGCGAACTTAAAAAGCGCGTTGAAGTAAAAATTAAAGATCAAGTTATGGAAGCCGTCATTACGGTATCCGAATTAGCATTGCCGCGTGCCTTGGTAGAGCCTGAAATTGGCCGTCTGCAAGCACAAGCTGTTGAAGATTTGCAGCGTCGCGGCATGACTACTAAAGATCTTTCCCTGCCAGCGGATTTGTTTGTTGAACGCGCTGAGAAGCGCGTTAAATTGGGCTTGTTGCTAAACCAAATTATTGCCGATAATCAGTTAAAAGCTGCACCGGATAAAGTTAAAGCCATCATCGAAGAACACGCCGAAAGCTACGAAGAGCCGCAGCAAATGGTGAAGTGGTATTACAGCCAGCCT
>JAYUOW010000209.1:0-11413 GCA_043760555.1 Betaproteobacteria bacterium | reverse complement strand
TGTTTGGTAGTGGCCGCTGTAACTACGTGGGGCAGACTCATCTACCCGGCTTTTACCAAAACAAACGCTGACAACTTGGCAGCTTTTGCATCGAATGTGGCGGTGGCACGGCACCCCAATCGGCGATTACGTGCGCCGATTAGACAATCTGCAAGGTCAGCATTGCTGTCGCGCCATATAAATAGCGCTTCTTCAAGACTTGCAGCATCTTCACACTCAACATCCTGGGCGCTCAAAAGCCCTGAAAACAGTTCCAGCATTTGGCTTTTTTCAACCTCATATCGACTGCGCAATACCCACTCTGTTTCTAGGATAACAAGCAAGCTGACCATGACGTGATTGCCACGATTTACTTCTTTGGCGATGAGCGCGACAGCGGCCGCAAACTGCGCCTTATCGTCGCGCACTAAAAATCGCACCAGCACGTTTGTATCTAAACCTAGCATTGGCGGGGCTTAGTACGGTTTAACGCGACAATTGTTTTATCGAAACAGCGCGCTTTTTTACTTGCACGCTACCCGCTAAATCTAGCACGCTGCCGCTTTTAACGCGCATTATTACGCAGCCGTCCGGCATTTGGGTATAGCAAATTTTGTCGCCGACTTGCATCCCGAGGCCTTCGCGAATCTCTTGCGGGATCGTGGTTTGGCCTTTGCTGGTGAGCGTGCTTGAACTACTTGAAACTAAACTTTGGGTTTGCATCGCAGATTCCTTTTAACCTTACTAATTATATCATCGTAAGGATAAAATTCACTCCCACTTCACCACGCCAGAATAAGCAGTAATCAAAATCACCGCGCCAAACGCAATTCGATACCAAGCAAAAATCGTGAAATCATGCGTAGAAATATAGCGCAGCAGCCAGCGCACACAAATAAATGCGGAGATAAACGCGGTGATAAATCCAACGCCGAACACCGATAAATCCGCAAAGGCCAGCTGATCGCGCGCCTTCCATAATGCGTAAACCGTAGCGCCCATGAGCGTTGGAATCGCTAAGAAAAACGTAAATTCAGTTGCGCATTTGCGTGATAGCCCTAAAAACATGCCGCCAATAATGGTGGCGCCCGAACGCGACGTGCCGGGAATGAGTGCCACGCATTGGGTGAAGCCGACCTTTAAGGCATCGCGCCACGTCATGTCGTCAACCGATTCTATTAACTTTACATGGCCTTGTTGCGCACGGTTTTTATACCAACGCTCGGCAAACAAAATAATAAAACCGCCGATTACAAATGCCATTGCCACCGGCACCGGTTTAAATAACATTGCTTTGATTGACTCGTGCAACCACAGCGCTAACAACATAAACGGTAAAAACGCGATGCTAACGTTCAGCGCAAAACGCTGCGCTTTGCGCTCCGTTAAAATGCCATTTACCGTGCCAATTAAACGCGCCCGATACTCCCAACACAGCGCCAAAATCGCGCCGCTTTGGATGACGATTTCAAACACCTTGGCGTTGGCATAATTGGCGGAATTAAAATTCATCAACTCACCAGCAACGATTAAATGCCCAGTAGATGAGATCGGCAAAAACTCCGTCAAGCCCTCAACAATGCCCATGACGGCAGCTTTGAACAACAATAAAAAATCCATTATTGCAACTTAACGCAAGATCAAAACAAGCGCGTTATCGCGCACAATCACGCGCTGCGGCTCATAGGTAATGCCGTATTTTGTAAAGTCTTCGGCCTTAAAAGTGTGCAAAGGTTTATCTTCAAACAGCTCGCGCGCCACAGCCGACGCGGCTTTAGCGACACCAGCCGATAAGGCATCAGGCATGTTGTCCATTAAAACGGATTCAATTTTGGCGTCGCGAAAATAAATAGATTTTGAAGCTGGCACATAATCCGGCCGGCCCGAAAACCCTAGCTTGCCCTGAATGGTTTTGGTACTAAGCGGCAAGCGCACTAATACATCAACATCCGCATTAATGCGGCTACCAGCCTCCACCAAACGCACTTTAGGGGCAGTTAAAGTCACCTCCAATAATCCAGCGATGTTTTTTTCAATGGGAAAGCGCTTGGCCACTTTTTCATTCAATTCAACCGCGCTAAGTTTCACTTCGCCGGAGAGGATGGGAATTTGGGAGCAGGCGGTGAGGGTGAACGTTAGAAAAAGCACTGTTGCGGTTTTGGTGTTTAATAGCTTCATAAATTTGGCTGTTTTTAAAATTGATCGGCGACTCGGGGATGTCAACGGCAGCGTGATTCTCCCCAACCCTTAGCGGTGTTTAATCAGAAGGCACGCACTCGTTACCGAGGTGGATACACATACCCCGTTACGCCGGATGGATTTCCCGGAACGCCTTCGGCTACCCAGCCGCGCGATCGCAATCCTCTGAACTCATTTTCGTTAACAGTCCAAACGTGCAGTGCCGTGTTAAAAAATACCAAACGATAGAGCGGAATGGTTCCCAAAACGCCGGGCCTTAAAAATATATAGCCGTCGATGCCGTTATCAGAAAAATACTCGGTTTGCTGTCGCAGTAAGCTGTATTCAACGGGGTCGGTAGTCCAAAAATGCTGGCCTATAGTTTTAATAAATAAGCGATAGTAAGGCACCGCGGTTTGGCCTTGTTTTGTTATGGCTGTTTTTTGGATGCGATGTGAAAAGCCTTCGGCGGTATATAAAGCCGGATAAGTTGTCGTAAGAAAGATATATTCGTTCTGATCCGTGGTATACAGATGCCCCCTTGCTGACGGGATATAAATGCGATAGCGGTTTATTAAATCTCTTTGATCCATTGGCTCAAAGCTAGCCGTTACGGTACAGTTCGCCGTTACCGCGTTTGTGATGAAAGAAATATTATCGAGGGATGCGCTACCACTGCACGTGCCACCCCACACCGCTACATATCCTACGCTTGGAGCGGCGGCGAATGTAGCGATAGCACCCAGCGTTATGTTTTGTACATTGGTGGGATTAATAATGCCGTTGGCACTTTGAATCGGGGTGACAGCAACTAGATTATTAGCGGAAAAGCCACCGCGAACCAAGCGAACGCGAAGGTTGCTGCTTAGACGATCTAGATTCGCCCCTCCTTCATTAAACCCCACTAACCATGCGAAATCGAGGCCACGAGGCGACGACGACCAGTAGGGCGCATTAGGCGTTGCAGGGAAAATCGCGTCATTAATACTTGGCAATGTGCGGCACTCTTCCACCAAGCTGCGCAGCTCTTTCAAGTTAGGAATACGCCATCCACTTTGGCTTGCAAAGGTGCTTGCTTCGGCGGTCATTAGTGCGTTTGCCCATTGGGCACCAATTGCTTCGCCAGTACAAGTACCCTGTTGCCAAGTTTGGCCTTCGCTGCATACTTTCCACATTAACCCACTTTGCGTATCGGTAACGGTGCCATTGCCGTTCACGACATAAACACTATCTGGATTGCTTGGGGGAAACGTACCCGCGCAAGTTCCAGCATAGGCAATGACCGGAAGCACACACGTTGCGCATGCGAAAATTTGGCGCACGCCAACGCCCAGACGGCTTCCCAGAAACAATAGGGATGACAAAGTTAGATACATATTGGACTCCTAATTTAAAACCTGAATAATCTAGACGGCACCTGCAATAAAAGGTTGTTTGAGCCTAGAAATATAAGTACGGGATTTACATTGCCTACAAAATCTCGCTGGTTTCCCGCGCTATCTGATCAATACGCAAGAACCTCTCATGGCTCAGTCGTGGGAGAGACTGTTTACGCTGAAGCTGTGCCTACCGGTCTACTCGCGCTTTGCTGCACGCAGCGAATACCTCGTTTATTTATCGGCCACGCACCAATCGAGCAAACAAAGGGTTTTCACGAAAGTCATAAGTCGCAGCACCATAGATAAAATGAACCATCCAAGAGTAGCTCGAATCATTTGCGGCAGGTAAGCTGGTCCAGAAAGGTTGCGCCTGAGAGTTTGGAAAATAAACGGGGTCAATTGCGGGTGAGCCCACCGCATAATTTACGATACCTTCCAGCTCTTTGGGCGTCGGCATGCGCCAATCGGTATACCCGCAGAGGGCAGTTGCATTTACGTCAGCCGTGAATTTTTCGGTAGTGCAACGGCCAGCAGTCTGGCAGGTACCAGTTTCACCACTACCCAGTAAATCAGCAACGAAGGCAGTATTGACCCACCTGTATCTATACTCATTGTGCCGCAGACCGCTGATAGTTTTTACTTCCCAAATTAGTCCGGTCACGTTATCGCGAGTGCAAGCCCAGGCGTTAAGGTCCGCGCCAAGCCCAGCTGTGGCGGGCAATGTAGACCCCGCGTTACTAATTTTTGTGTAATCAAACCCATTTACGCCACCGCTGCCGCCTACTTTAGTAAGCTGACCCGCAAGCGCCTGAGCATCGCGCCCATTGCGCGCATCTTGCCCTGCGGGACTTGGGGAAAGACACTGCGCGCTATCAGCAGCAGTTGTTGCACTACAATAGGTAATACCGGTATCGTTCAGGGGCTTAGTTTGCGCAATACCAACGACGCTAAAACTTGCTAAAACAAGTACGATGAGTAGTCGTATCGCAGCTAAAGGAGCTAGTTTGTTGCTGCTTCCGCCACCGGGTTTATCTAAAAGCGAGCATGAGCTGAGAGCCATATCGAAGCACCGTAATGTTTGGGGATCTCCATTGTAGCGTTCTTTCTGCACTCGGCCAGACGGCGGCTCTAAACTTCTTGGCCGCCGTCACTTTAAAACCTAACGCCTGTGCGGTGGTATTTTAATTAACGCTCTACATAACCTTCAACACCGGGCGGCAAACCGGGTGTACCCGCTACAGTCCAACCGGCGCTAGTGGTTAAGAAATTGTATTCATTAAAATCCACCGTCCATAAAAACTTATCTAGCGGCGCAAAATAGAGTCTATAAAGCGGCACGGTGCTACCCACTTGGATTGGCCAAATGTAGCCATCCACACCTTCCTGATTCCACGTTGCGGGTAAGGCACGTTTGGTAAAGTAATCGGTACGATCAATAGTCCAGTAGTGTAGGCGCGTGGTGGTATTAAATAGGCGATAGTAGGGGCGCAACTTGGTGCTGCCGAAGGTATTTAGGCTATTGTAAATGCGCATTGATGGCCCTTCAGCTTTCCAATCAGCAAAACCACCCAGCACCGTGTATTCATTTAAATCAGTGGTGTATAGATGCTCACGTGTATTTAAATTGAATAAGCGGTAGCGGGTTTGCAACACGCCAACATCGGTGCGATAAACAATGTTCATGTTTGTACTTTCGGCTGTAGAAAGTACCGCACCTGTTGGCCCCTTAAAAGTAACGCGCACTTTAGAATCGTTGGTGCCTACTTCTTGCACAAACCAAGAATAGTTGCCACGGTCGGCTAGATTTAAAATTATGTCTCGGTATGCTGCACCATCCCAAAACGCTAAATCAACAGTTGTGCTTCCCGCCACTGAAGCCCAGCGCAAATCA
Organism: Betaproteobacteria bacterium; assembly: GCA_043760555.1. Lineage (GTDB taxonomy): Bacteria > Pseudomonadota > Gammaproteobacteria > Burkholderiales > Usitatibacteraceae > JANMDR01. Next base: position 5,986 of record JAYUOW010000209.1, on the reverse strand, counting down.
TGCACGTACCCAATTTGGATATTTTGATTGGCCGCAATCGAGGTTACGACGCCGGTAGCCCCTGTGCGACGAATTGAAAAATAGCCATCGGTGCCATCTTGCCCTGTTGCGCTGGCGATTCGTATCCGTGCGGTGTCACTGGTGACGTTAGGAAGCGTAATGTCGGCAAACGGTGCTGCGACGTTCGAGGCCATTAAACTCTCTGCTCCACCGTTGACTGACAGGAAAACATTGACCAACGCGTTAGGGTCTGTTTTACGCCACACCACGCGTAAAGTAGACCCAGCGTCGGCGCGGTGCGCACTGTGTGGAGCCAACAATGCCAAGCTGTTGTTGGCAATAGTAAAAGGCGCAGAGTATCTAAATATACCTGTTGAGACGCCTGCCGTTGTTAGGCATTCAATACCCACAATATAACCGCCACCAGCCGGTAATGCTGGCGTCCACATGTAATAGCCCGTATTGGGTATTTTTGCAGCGCTGGGTGCAACCAATGCTGCACCGCTACCATTTTGGCTGTACACCACATTTACGGCACCACAAGCGTCAGAGTGCCACTCAATGCGGGTGCGGCGGCCGTTGGCCACCACGGCACCGGCCACGGGAAACTTAATGGTTGCATCAAAGGCTCTGCCAAAACTTTGCAGTGCGTAGGGGTATCTATCAATTGTGGGCGTAGGGGGCACGACAACGCCAGGGGCAGCTTGCACCACCACGCCGCTAAACGGCGTGATATTGGGGCCGGGGTTTCCAGAAATGCCGGGAACATCCCAAAAATTACCGCCCACGGCAAATTCATCATCTATTTTCATGGAGCCCGTGTTTTGAATCACAAACTGACTAGTTTGCACCAAGCGATTTCTAAAAAAACGAGTGTTGGCGAAGTTGTTATCGGCGTTCATGGAATACGTGGTGGCGTAGACCGTATTGGCAAAAATTTTATTGGCAGCAGTATTGTTAAGCGTAAAACCAGCGGTGCCACCTGGCGCTACGAGCCGTTGCCCTGCGGCATTGAAGCTAGAAATATGGTTAAAGGCAATATCGTTGTTGGAAGCGTTTTCTTTTGAAAGTATGCCGCCGCCTTCCTCTTGATAATTAGCGTTATTACGATGGATGGTATTGAAGGTAGTTGCGCTGGAAGCGCTGGCCACGCTGTTATCGCAAAAAAAGCGCAAGTGGCGGGTCAACACACCGCCCTGCAGATTTTCAGTCAGTGTGTTGCCCACAATATAATTATTGCTTGACGCATATACAGCAAGCCCCACCTCGGGCGCTCCACGGGTGTAGTTACCTGCTACATAGTTGGCGTTTGCGCCACAGTTAAGCCATAAGCCTACACCGTCTTGTCGGAATTTATTAGACGGTACGCTCGCAGAATAACGATAGGCATCAGCCTCGGTAGTGTTATGCACCACGGCCGCAAAACTGCTGGAATCAGTAAGCGTGATGCCTTCATCAAAATAGCCGCTTAAGGTGTTTCCTTCTATCCGCGCGTAGTTTGAGTTTTTAAAAGCGATCGCGTTTCTGGCAGCCTTGGTCACTACGTTATTCAATACTTGATTATTGCTGCCGCCAAACACCACAATAGCCTGCTGAATTCGCGAATTATTCACCGTTGAATTCATGATGATATTGCCGCTAGAATTGGCTAAATTAATGCCGTTATTAGCACTTTTATTTATCGTCACACCATCAAGCACGCTGTCGGTGATGGCTTGAAACACAATGCCGTCTTCATTAAAAGCGCCGTTACTATCGGCATTGATAATGGTGTTGCGTATTTGTACATTGCGAATGCCGCCTACGGTAGATGATTCAGGATCAGACACCACAATGCCGCCGCGTGTGGAATTGATGGTGACGCCATCGAGCACCGCACCAGACGGGATTGACGCTCTTAGTGACCCACCCTCAACGGTGAAAATAGGCCGAACCCAAAGCGCATAAAACAAGCCACCACCTGGGGGACTCGCATTCAATATCGTCACCGCAGCGCCGCCGGTACTTTTTACAGTAACGGCCTTAGTCAACCAAAAAAACTGTGCGGCGGCGCCATTGATGTAGGTAGTAGCTTGCGGCGTATAGGTGCCGGGCGCCAACAGAATGAGATCGCCAGGGGATGCGTTCTCAATGGCTTGATTGATGTTGCCGCCAGCAAAAACATTGATGGTGGCGCCGTACGCTGCGGATGGGGAAAAGACTGCCGCCGTTACGACACTGGCTAACGCTAAAAACAGATGCTTCATTTTAACTCCGTTGGAAACTAGTGAAGTTAGATGGTAGCACCTGTTTTTGCGGGGTGGAAGGGGAATTGAGGGGTCGGGGTACCGTGATTAGGGGAGGGACTATCTCCACCTACGGAAACAGCTTATGGTAAGTCCATAAAGAAATTTCGATAGACGATATCCCATGTCCACGGATTACCAATTGGTCCAACCGCCTGTAAATAATTCAGCGTGATTTTTAGTCCTGACGCGCGTGGCGTGACAATTGCGTGCCTATCGGGCGTAGATACTAACCCTGGGCCGTCGTACGGAGTATTTAAACCCGAACCATCTATAAACCTATTTTCTAAAGATACTGTTGTCGGCTGCGGCACTAGCTGGTCATTTTGGAACTTAAAGTAAATAAACTTTGTTTGCGCGCCGTAAGGGCGCGCAGCAATAAACCCTTCGTATCCTGCATAGTTTACATATTGCCAGTCAATACTCGGCGTTTGCCTGAAGCCTCGCTCGGTCTCAGCTACCGTTCCGTAGCTATCGATCCAAGGGTCAAGAACCCTATGCTGTTTATACTGCCCGGTTGAAGAGTTAACTACCGTATCTACTACTGTGTTGCTTGTGCACGAAACGTTATTCACTAAAGTTTTACTATTGTCAATCCACGTACCTTGGGTGGCGTTCGGTGGTTCGAGCGTCATATGCGATGCGCACCAAGGCTTCTTTCCGCGAGCTACCCACTTCAGTTGCGTACCTTCTTTAACGTACTCTTCAACACCAACTTGGAATGTTGGGTCAGCTGAACGGATTACGTATACTCCAGACGTATCTGGACCGGGATTATCAGCAGTCGTAGTTTCCGTATAAAACAAATAGAACTTAAACTCTGAAGATCCATCAGCGTTACGAGCGGGCGCATAAGTTACAGATGGCTGACCTGCACCATAACTATAATCTCCGGTTACAGTTCTGAAGTGAGATGCCCTGTTTATCAAAAACGGTCTCCTACCAAGCGACGCTATGGGAGCCCAATTAATACCATCCTCACTTGTCACAACCCCTATTCTCGAATAATCATCAGATTGATATCTTCCGTCCGTAGTAAGGCCAGGATTCCTACCACCGGTGTAGTACATGTAATAGACGCTGCCCGTCAGTGGCGCCTTTTTGGGAACCCTAATTACACTAGGATCGCACGCATGCAATGAATCAAAGCTTTCTGGAACAGCGGCGTTATTCAGAAACACAGCTGTTTTTTGTGCAAAGTTAGGGTTTGTATCTTGAGGGTTTCCCTGCCAAGTTACGCCATCATCAGCTGACGTAGCAAATTTAATCCCATCTCCGACAGCATATTGGGAACACCACCAAGCTTGCAACGATGTAGAGCCTACTTTCATTACGGTTGGGCCATAGTCGTAAGTTTTATACCAATTCACGAGATCAGAATTGTCCGTTTTGATTACTTTTGGAAATGGCGGCACGATTTGCTCATTCACTACAGTCAACGAAATAGGCGCAGCCGTAACAAGCACATTATTTTTTAAGTCAAACGCTTTTGCAGTCAGCGAATATGGTGGCCCATTTTGCGCGAGTGGCCACACGCCATTAAACCGCCGAAATACATTGGGTACGCCGGGCAGAAATGGCAAATCAACATTCTCAATATCGTATCCGCTATTCTGCGCAGTTGCCAAATGAATACCATCCGCATAAAATTCTACCCTCGCTATACCAACCCAGTCTTTTAAATACGCACTCATCGAAACCGGACCAATTTTTACTGTATCGTCAAAATTAAGTTTGTCTACTTGAAGGGTCACAACTGGACTTGGTCGATTCCAAACTGTGTGTGCACAAGCATGTGAGCTGCCGTCTGCTGCCACCATATAAACGTTCGTTTCGAAGTTACCGTACATCGGAATACCCTGCTCCGCGCCCTGTTTGACGTGTCGATACAATTCAATGTCAGCGTAGTAAACCCCGTCATCCGGCATGTTACTGTTAAGCTTGGCTCCTTTGTACCAATACAAATCAGCTGTAGGTGGCGTTGTACCCGCTGAACCCCAAGTTGGAAACCAAACAGCAGTCGCGCCTGAAACATTGTATGCGTAAACTCGAAACGTTTCAGTACCGCCGTTGAACACACCCGTTGAAGGCGCGCTTGGAGCTTTTTGGGGCGTAAACCCAGCCCCAAGACAGCTTGGACTAACTACTTGCGTCGCAGATGCCGCCACAATCGCGGTTCCAGCTAAAATAGCCTGTGCCTTAATTATATAATTACCGGGCAAAACGCCAGTCCATGTTCCACTGTAGAGATCAGTGTTCCCCTGCCTTGTCCCGATAGCGATCTCCGTACTTACACCAACGACACCATTGTAGAACTTCACACTATCAACAGCCGTAGCGCCAGAAGTCACTTTTGCTGTCAATGCAATCGTAGATGGCATTACTGCCGCTGGAGTATTAGTTATTATTGGTAATACACCAGATGGCGCGACCAACGTCGAATTATTGGCTGGTTCAGTTAAACTTATTGACGGCGCTGGATTCACCGTAATAGAAATCGCCGGTGTAGATGTCGCCACAGCTAACTGGTTATCCGTTGCTCGTGCCGTGATTGCATACGTACCTGTCGCCGCTGGTGTCCACGTATAAGTGTAGGTATTGGTGTTAAGCACTTGAGTGGCAGTGCCAATTAATGTTGAACCTCCACGGTAGAACTTCACGTTGCCAATCGTGCCATCGGCATCTGTTGCAGTTGCGGTGAGCACAACAGCCGTACCCAATGAGTAGGTAGTACCAGCCGTTGGTGCGGCCATCGTTACGGTTGGTGGCAAGGTTACGCCGACGACTACAGCTTTTATCGCTGAAGTCGTTACGATATTGTCGTTGTCGCGTGCTTTAGCGGTAAGGTTGTAGTTACCGTTAGCTACGTTGAGCCAATTAAATACGTATGTGTTACTGGTAGGCGATGTTGTCGTTGGCATGGTCATCATAGTGAGTAAAGTAGTACCGTTGTAGATTTCTACTTGGTCTACAGTACCGTCACTATCAGCCGCAGTTACCGTAATCAGTACCGTTGCTGGGCCTACATAGTTTGTGGCGGATGTGGCCACACTCACCGTCGGTGGTGTGTTTACGCGAATGCTGATTGGGCTTGACGTGGTGATGGCGTTTGCGTTGTCTGTGGCTTTGGCGGTGATCGAATGCGTACCGACTGGTGGTGTCCAGCTAAAGGTGTAGGTGGCGGGGGTGACGGGCGTAGGCTGTAGTACTCCTGTGCCAATGAGCGTTGTACCTGCGCGGTAGAACTTGACGGACGCAATGGTGCCGTTGCTATCAGCAGCTGTGGCGGTTAATACAATTGGTACCGGCGTTGGATAAACCGTGGCATCAGCCGGGGCGGTAACTGCCACCGTGGCCGATGCATTCACCACAATAGCCCGCGCTGCTGATGTAGTGGCTACGTTGTCGTTGTCATAGGCTTTAGCGGTGATCGAGTAGCTGCCGCCGCCTACACCTGTCCATACGTAGGTGTAAGGTGCAGTGGTGAGGGTGGCGATTACGGTTACACCATTAAGAATTTCTACTTTGCTGATGGAGCCGCCCACAGCATCAGCAGCGGTTGCTGTGATGGTGACACTGGCTGGGCTGTTGTAGGTTGCATTGTTTGCGGGTGCGGTGAGGCTGACTGTGGGTGGTCCATTGACTCGGAACGCCAGCCCTGCGGATGTAGTGGCGGTGCCGTTGTTGTCAGTGGCAATCGC
>JAYUOW010000208.1:0-11425 GCA_043760555.1 Betaproteobacteria bacterium | reverse complement strand
TTTCGCGTCTTGATGAGGTGTCATTTCATATGTCTGGCACCGAAGCGGTGATGCAGGCGGTGCGCTTGGCGCGCTATCACAGCAAAAAAACACACTTGGTGCGTTTTTGCGGTGCCTACCATGGCTGGTGGGGCGACGTGCAGCCAGGAGTCGGAAATCCGCAGCCCGCCCGCGAAACTTATACCTTAAAAGAGCTAGATGATGCCGCGTTAAAAGTCATTGCCACCAGGAGCGATATTGCCTGCGTGTTGGTAAATCCTTTGCAGGCACTACACCCGAACAAGGGCGCACCAAGCGATTCTTCACTGCTCGACAGCTCCCGCAACGCAGGCTTTGATCGAGCCGCCTACAGCGAGTGGTTGCAAAAGCTGCGCGATGTTTGCACCGCACGCGGTATTGCCCTAATTTTTGATGAAGTATTTGTCGGTTTTAGGCTCGCCAAGGGGGGGGCGCAGGAATATTTTAATGTGCGCGCAGACATGGTTATTTACGGCAAAACGCTAGGCGGCGGTTTGCCGGTGGGTGTGGTGTGCGGTAAAGCCGCGTGGATGAGACGTTTCCGCGAAGATCGCCCAGCAGATATTTGTTTTGCACGCGGCACGTTTAACGCGCATCCTTACGTGATGGGCGCGATGGATGCGTTTTTTGATTATCTTGAAACCGATGAAGTAGCAAAAATTTATGCCAGTCTTGATCGTGTTTGGCGCTACCGTGCAACCGCCTTCAATCAACGATTGCGAGATGCAGAACTACCGGTACAAATTGCCAACTTGTCGTCGATTTGGACGGTTTTATACACCGTACCCAGCCGCTACAATTGGATGCTGCAATATTATTTGCGCGCAGAAGGCTTAGCGCTTAGCTGGGTTGGCACGGGGCGATTTATATTTAGCTTGAACTACACAGATGATGAATTTGAAGCCGTTTCTGATCGCTTTTTTGCAGCTGCACAAGCCATGCAACGCGACGGCTGGTGGTGGCATAACGCGGATGCGAGCAATCAAAAAATCAAGCGAAAAATACTCAAAGAACTGATCAATAAACGCTTACAATCTGCCTGAAGATGCCCTATTATAGGGCGTCTTCAGGCATTTAATCACTACCGCTTAGCAATATCCGGATCAATTAACTGGCCTTGCATTAAGTATAACGGCGCGCGGTGATAAAGCATGATGTCATGGAACGGATCAGTTAGTATTTTTGTGAACCACACTAAACCGGTTTGCACATCACGTAGAAAAAACAAATGCACGGTGCGGAACAGTAATCCGCCAATACCGATGGCTATCCACAGCAACCCCATGTTGTTTATATAGCCCATGATGTCGGTAGGTACGGCCAACAACCCAAATACAGTAGGGCTTGCCCATAACAACAAAGGTGAAAGTGCCCAGATCACCATCAGCACCACTTTGCGCTGCAAGTTGTAGCCTACTTTTATGTCCTCTTTATGTTCGTGCGAGGCCATGTTTACTTCATCGTAGCTCTTGGGTTCAAAAAAGAAATGCCCGGCTTGACGGCTCACCATACCGATTAGCCAGCAAACCAACGCGGCAACAGCGGGCACATAAAACAGCAATATGTAACCCACCACAAAGCTTGTAGCGCTCAGTAAGTGCAGCGATTGGTTGATGCGGCTGTGATGATAAAAACGATGATCGTCCCAGCGTTGTTCTTTGAGTGCAGCGGCGAATCCAGTCATCTCAATTTCTCCTTGGGTTGTAAAAAACAGCAGGCTGATGTTGCCAGGGTGTATGTATACCGCGCCAACATGACAAAAGGATGAAAGGGCGGTATCAAACCACGTCGCAAAACCGTAATCAAACCGACACACGAGGGTAACGTGCCGATGTTCTACTACGGGGGCAAAAACGCCACACGTGCTTCATCGGTTGCCACACTGCATTACTCGAACCCGTAGCAACCGACTTCAACGGAGAAGAGCCATGCCAACACCTACTGCCAATGCTAGAGGCACGACAAGTATCATCACTGCACCCGCGTTACAAACTGGGCGAGTTGATTTTCACCTACATTCTTACGCATCGAACGTTACCGATTACTACGCGGCCAATGCGTTCTCAATTCCTGAATCTTATTCTGATCCGCTGGCGTTGTATCACATGCTGAAAGCGCGCGGAATGGCGTTGGTCACCTTGACCGATCACAATTCGATCGACGGCATTCGCGTGATGCTAGACCATGGTTTAACCGATGTTTTTATTAGTTCCGAAATGACGACGACGTTTCCTGAAGACGGCTGCAATATCCACATCACCGTTGCCAATATGACGGAAACGCAATTTGCAGAGGTGAATCGTCTGCGCGGCAATGTGTATGAAATGGTGGCTTATGCCGATGCGCAAATTGCGCAAGAAACCGCGACATCTAACAAACTGACTTACTTCATGACCCATCCGCTCATGAGCACGCAAAACCGCGCCTATGGCCGCGAGGGCGCGTTGTCCGTGGCGCATATTGAAAAAGCGCTGCTACTGTGCAACTGCATGGAGGCGCGCAATGGCGCGCGCACGCGATCGCTCAATGACCTTACTTGGCACATCATTGACAAGCTCGATGCACCTACCATCGAGCGCTTAGCCAACACCCATAACATCGCGCCAAAAGGTGCCACGCCGTGGTTAAAATCGGTTGTTGGCGGCTCTGACGACCACGCCGGCATTAACCCAGCGCGCACTTGGACATCGTTTCAGTTAAACGGCAAGCCAGCAACGGCCAACAGCTTAGTTGAATCAATTCGCGCGCGCACCAGCAAACCCGGCGGGGCGCACGGCGGGCCCACCACCATCGCGCACTCGATTTTAAAACTGCTCTACGAAGGGGGCAAACGTGCTTCTGTCACTGAGCCTAAGAAAACCGTGGCCGTCGGGGACGCCGTGCAATCGTTGCTGCAACTGGTGTTTGATTCAGACAGCGCTGGTTTTTTAGAAAAGCTCTCGTTCAAAGGACGGCTTTTGGTGCATCGCTTAAAACAATTTACCGCAAGGCAATTTACCGCAAGGCAACTTACCGCAAGCCCAGTCTCACGCAAACCGTTTGAAGCGGTGCTGGAAACGCAGGTATACGCGATGCTCGAAGACCCTGCTTTCCATAAGGAGCTTGCCTTAGCGCTGACAATGGATGACCGTATTTTCTTTGTCGTAAAGTCAATCGTAAACCGCATTTTTGCGCATTATATTCGCAGCTTGCAGCACAGCGAATCGTTAGATTTAGTAACCGGTATTCGCGAAGTGGTATCGATGTTGATGTCGAATTTATTTGTGTCGCTGCCTTATCTGGCGGCGTTCATGCAGCAAAGCGCAGACTGCCAAATTGCCACTGATGTGCGGCGCGCGTTTAAGGTGGAAGAGCCGCAAAAATTAGTGTTGGTGACTGACACATACTTTGATGTAAACGGCGTTTCCAACACCATCAAACGCATGATTCGCGAGGCGATAAAGCGCGACCTAAGCTTTACTGTTGTAACGTGTGTTGCCGCTGCTGATTTGCCAAAGCATCTAGCTGATAGTGAGGTAAATAGCTTCATCGCGCAGGGCAGACTCAAACTGTTTACATCAGTGGCTAACCTTGATTTTCCGCAATACGATGGCTTGCAAATATACTTCCCACCGGTTTTAGAAATGTTGAAGTATATGCAAGAATCTGGCTTCACTAAAGTGCAAATTAGCACGCCAGGTTTAGTTGGCCTCACAGGATTAGTGGCCGCAAAATTGTTGCAACTAGAAACAGCCGCGACCTATCACACCAGTATTCCTGAATATGTTGAGAACTACACCAAAGACGTTAGCTTAGAAGCGTGGGCATGGAAGTATATGTTGGCGTTTTACCATGCGGTTGATGAAACACTAGTGCCGTCAAAATTCATCGCCAAGCTGCTGCACAAACGCGGATTGCGCAATCGCAATTTACTCATTTTGGATCGCTGGGTAGACGTGGCGCGCTTTCAACCAAGCAAACGTAATGATGATTATTGGCAGAATCAAGCTATCGCCAAGGACACCATTAAATTTGTATACGTGGGTCGCGTAGCGATCGAAAAAAACCTGCACCTGATGGCGCAAGCCTACCGTCAGCTACAAACCGTACTCACGCCAATGCAATCAACGCACTTAATCATCATCGGTGACGGGCCATATCGACAAGCGCTAGAAGCCCAATTACAGGGCGTTCCCGTCACGTTCACTGGCTATTTGCACGGCGATGATTTAGCGGTTGCGCTGGCGTCGTGCGATGTGAAAGTATTCCCCAGCACCACCGACACGTGGGGCAACGCACCCTTAGAAGCGCAGGCCTGTGGGTTGCCGGTGATTGTTACCGATATTGGTGGGCCTGCTGAACTGATGGAAGATGGCATTACTGGCATCATGGTGCGCGGTAGCGATGCTGCTTCACTGCAATCGGCGATGCAGCAATTGCTAGACGCGCCCACGCGGCAGCGTATGGGCATGGCCGCCAGAAAATTTGCGGAAGATAATCGTGTGGATGAACCATTTACCGCTGTGTTTGATTCGGCGCTCTACAGAAAACGCATGACCAAGCAATTGCGCAAACAAAAGAAGCGCGAAGAACAAAAATTGGCGGTGGCCGCAGCGATAGAAGCATCCCAGCTTTTGAAGCGGGTGCAACGCGCCACCGGGTCGACTTTTCCAAGCGATGTAGAAACCCACGCATAGGCTGAAGATGCCCGTATATAGGGATTTTTCAGGCAAAGTAGGACGTAATCAGCGTAGCGCGAATTACGCTTAACGCATGCAATTGCGCGGTGCCGCAAAGATGCATAACCCAACATTGCCGTCATTCCAACAGTCGGCGCAATTGGCGCTGCGCTGATTACGCCCTACGTCATCTACCGCACTTCAAAAAAATGCCTGAAGATACCCGTATATAGGGCTTCTTCAGGCATTAAAGCCACATCATTGTTGCAAATTTAAAACATTAAACCCCAATTACACCGCCGTCGTTTCGGGTGATCACAATTGTGGCTGACCTTGGGCGTGAACGACCGCCGTCTGGCCAGTTGCTGCCGTAGGTTGCGGTTGCGAAGTTTGCCGGGGTATCTTCACCAGGATGTTGCACGTTTACAAACATGGCGCGACCATCCGGTGTTTCAATGACGCCGGTAATTTCGCATTCTTTAGGCCCTACTAAGAAGCGCCGTAATTTCGATTCACCCAACGGTGCGCCGATGAAGGTGTTGACGGTTTTAGTGGTGGTGCCATCGGTGTTGGCAACAGCTATGGCCGTGCCGTCACGCGTGGTGCCGGGAATGGCGGCTAACATCATGCAGTTAGTTACATCGGTAAACGCGCCGTCGTCAGTTTGAATCCACAAAATGCCGTTGCGACCAAACCACAATCCATCTGGGCTTGAGAAATCATTTGCAGCCGTTAAGCCAGACAAATTGACGGCACGGGCATCACTTGCGGCACGTGAGCCGAAGAGGAAAATATCCCACACAAACGTCGGTGCAGAAGAATCAAAGCCCGCTTCAATCCAACGAATAATATGACCGTTTGGATTGCCGCGTTGTGCGGTGCCGGTGATGCGCGGGTCATTAAAGAAGCGTGGATTTGCAGCATCGGTGGCAGCCACGGTACGCTGGCTGTTGTTGGTCAACGTCATGTATACCGTGCCGTTAAAAGGATCAACCGCACCCCATTCTGGACGATCCATTTTGGTGGCAATCACGGCATCAGCGGCTAAGCGTGCATTGATTAGCACATCGGCTTGATTTTCAAACGCGTAGGTGGGGTTGCTGGCCGTCACGCCAAAATTACCAAAGCTCAATTCGATCCAGCTGCCGGTAGCGTCGGCATTAAAACGAGCCGCGAATAGCTTGCCGTCGTTTAAATATTTATCGCCTGCGGCTGCCCCTCGGGTGGCGTCAGCTGGATCCCAAAGTGCGTTAGAAACATATTTGTAAATGTATTCGTTGCGTGAATCGCAGCCCATATAGTAAACGATTGGCTTGCCAGCCACCACGCGGCCAGGCCAAGCACCTTCGTGCGCAAAACGACCGAGTGCGGTGCGTTTTTTTGGTGTGGACGTAGGGTTGAATGGATCAATTTCGACAACCCAGCCAAACGTGTTTGGTGCGTTGCGGAAGTCATCTCTACCATCGGCTGACGAGCCAGTTTTTTCGGCAATCCAACGGCTGAAAGTGGTGTCGGTGGCGCTCGCGCCAGTCACAGTAGCCCACCCCTCGCGACCTGCACCGCCGATGCCATAGCGGGCAAATGAGGTTACTTCTTTGCGACTGCGGTTTGGATTGTCAGTTGCGGTGATGCGACGGAAATAGCCTGCAAAGTTCTCTTCACAAGTTAAATAGGTGCCCCAAGGGGTGTAGCCGTGAGCGCAATTATTGGCCGTGCCGCGCGTTAACGTGCCGTTTGGCGAATAAGCGGTTGCCATAAATGGCGTGCCACCCGCCGGGCCTGTCATCTGCATTTCTGTCAGCGTGGTGATGCGACGATTAAATGTTGAACCTTTGACGTACGTCCAAGTGTTGTTTGCGCCGCGTCGTACTTCCACTACCGATACACCCATTGCATTCATTTCTTTGAGGCACTCGTCTGCCGAGAGCCGCACGCCCGCCGCAGCGGTGACACCGTTTGTATGCAAAAACACTGGCGTCAAGGCTTCATGGTTGATGCAAAGCAAGCCTCGGTCGGAGGAGTTTGGGTCATACGCGCCGCTGGCCGATAGCCCAAAATAGTGCATCCCATCGTGATGGTCACCAGAACGCTGCGTGAACGACGCGCCGGATTCTGAACCGTCGTTGCGGTAGTCAGGTGTGGCGTCAGACATTGGGTCGCCTAAGCGAAACAACACCGATGCGGTGTAGCCAGCTGGCACGGTAAGCACGTCGGCGGTGGACTTAGCTACTGGCGCAAAACCGAGCGTGGTTGCGCGTTCTGGCGCTTTTACGGCCGGGGCAGGGGTGTCTGGTTGCGGATTATCGTTGTCTGAACAACCGCTTAGTCCGACTGCGGAGCCAAGCCCAAATATGGAAAGTGCTGCCGCACCGGCACCACCAGCAAGCACATTGCGTCGCGCGGGGTCAGCCAAACGCTGTTCGATGATGTCTTCAATAGATGGGTTTGCGGATAAATTGGTAACGCAGTCTTCGGCGGTTTTATCGTACGACATAGCATTGCTCCTGAGTGGGTGGACTAAAACCACCAGCATGCAGGAGATATATTTCAATCGTATTAAGCAAGCCTGAAGTGTGGCCTGCGCTCATTTTAGAGAAAATTACACCGAAAAGTGTGTGCCTGCGCACATAGTCGATAGGCTGTCGATACCCGAAAATGGGGCGTCTACAGCCTATCGCTCAGAATTCAAAAATATATTTTCGCAATCCGTGTATTTGTCATCATTTTGAAATAATGATTGACAATGACTGGTATCAATTAGGCATACCATGGGTGAGCATGTTCTACATTTGAGCCTGCTCCCTTTTATTTTGGAACTATCATCATGCAAAAAATTACTCACTCATACTTTAAAACTATTCTGGCTAGCGCATTGAGCGCGCTACTAGTCGGATTGCCGCAGCCTAGCTACGCACAAGCGCCAAATGAAATTAGCGGCGCGGGTGCGACGTTTCCTTCTTTGGTTTACACCACGTGGGCGTTTGCGTTTGCAAAAGAAAAAGGCATTCAGGTGAAGTATTTGGCGTCTGGCTCAGGTGCAGGCGTGCGCGCCATCGGCGCACACGAGGTCGATTTTGGTGCCACTGATACGCCCATTTCAGTGTCCGAGGAAGCGCGGCAGGGCTTGTTGCAGTTTCCAACTATCGTAGGCGGCGTGGTGCCCGTGATAAACATCCCCGGAGTAAATACCCAAACGCTCAAAATTACGCCGGCTTTGCTGTCTGATATTTTTCGTGGCACTATCCGCAATTGGAACGACCCTCGTATTGCCGCAGCAAATCCCGGCTTAAAGTTGCCAGACTTAAAGTTAGCCCTAGTGATGCGCGAAGATGTGTCAGGTACCACCGACACCCTAGCTTCCTACCTCGCGACAGCCAACAGCGATTGGCAAGACCGCCGTGGCCGTCGGCTGCCTTGGTCGGGCATCGCTGCAGCCGTGAAAGGAAATGACGGCGTCGCAGGCTACGTGCGCGATACAGTCGGCGCTATGGGTTATGTGTCGTTAGACCGCGCCGTGAAATTTAAACTTTCGGCCGTGTTAATGCAGAATAAAGACGGTGTTTTCGTGGCGGCTTCTGAAAAAGCCTTTGCGAAGGCGGTTGCCAACTCGGCACTGAAAGATAACGCTCGCGCACCACTCGTAAATATGGCGGGTGCAGAGTCGTGGCCCATTGTTGCCGCTACTTTTGTGTTGGTGGACGCGAAACCAAAAACACCAGCCGCTGCCCGCGCACTACAGTTTTTCTATTGGGCAATGCTAAAAGGTGATGACGCCATCGTTGGCACTGGCTTCGCGCCGCTCCCAGCAGCGACGCAAACGCGCGTGGTGCAGCAGCTAGCTGCGGTAACTGCTCTTGATGGGAAGCCTATTAAGCTGCTGCAAAATGAATTGGGTGAGCGTGTTGCGGTTGCAGCGTTAAAATGAACCACACCATAAACCCAACGATGTCGTTTAGTTCATCGGGTTTATTTTTATAAAATGCTTCGCATACTGTTTATTCATTTGCGACAGCGACATCATGGTAAACAAATCGGCGGTGTTGAAGGACTTGTCCCACGCTGGCGCACCGCAAATCCACGCCCCTAGGCGGGTATAGCCTTTTAGTAATGGCGGAATGCGAATTGGTGGCGCGTCGGTATTGGTACTCACAAGTGCCGGCAGCGGCAAGGCAATTTTTGGTGTTACGCGCAAATGCAACGGGGATAAAAACTTTTCCTGCATCTGCGCGTAAATCGCTGCGGCAGCGGCTACGCCAGCGGCGTGGTCGGCAGTATCATCAAGCGCAATGCTTGCGCAACCAATCATGTACTGATAATTATTGGTGATCATAAATTGCACCAAACCCGACCATAGCAGCATAATTACTGCGCCGGATCGATAGTCAGGATGAATGCAAGCCCGACCCGCTTCAGCAATTTGGGGGCGCAGTGGATTGAGCGCTTCCAGATTAAATTCGCTATCGGAGTAGTAACCGCCGCGCTTGGCGGCTTTTTCTGGGCGCATGATGCGATAGCAACCTACCACTTGATTGTGGGTTAATTCACGCACAATTAAGTGCTCGCAGTCCTTATCAAAATCGTCGATGTCAACACCGCCGAGCACCGCACCTTGACCTTGTTTTGCCTCAAAAAATATTTGATGGCGCAGCCGTTGTGCTTCGCGAATTTCGGTTTTGTTGCCTGCAAGATAAACGCTAAAACGCGGCGTTGCGGCCGTGGTGGGCTCAATATTTCTTTTGCTTGTTGGTTCGGTAATGACCATTTGTGCATGCATAAGCGGCTCCTTAATTGATTGCCGAAAAAATCACGTGTTCTGGTTTAAGGGGTGCGGCAATTGTCAATGTACCGTTTATGAATACACTAACGGGATGCAGTACTAGGCGTTCTGAAGGCAGTGTGGCTGGCCACACAACTGAGGAACAACGACGCAATGCGCCCGTCGGTGCATTCAGAAATGGAATATTGACAGTTTCCGCATCCCTAAGCCCGTTGAAAAGAAATGTTTTGCCAATTAGCCAAGCCTTGCAGGCTTGCCCATTTGTAGAAAATAGCGCGCATTGGTTGATTGCAAAATCGACCACATTGCATCACTTGAGCGCAGCATACTGGTGGGCACGTCGCACCGTTTTGTTTTGAGCGACGCGGTAATGTATTGCCCTTGTTGGGTGTTAAGCATCTTGCTTAAATTTAAGTTGTAGTAGGTATAGCCGTCGTTAATTTTCATGTCGGCAAGCTGCGATAAACCGGTAGCGTGTTCTTTGCGCCATTGGTCAAGATCAACCAAGCTTGACCGCGACTGGGTTAGGGCGCATTGCATAAATGCTTTGGCGATGCGCTCGGTTTGCGCCATGACGCGGCCGGAAATATCCAGCGCGTAAGCACTATCGGTATCAATGTTTTGTGCGCTTAGCTGCGCTAGTTTTTGTGAGGAGGCCATTAGCTCTTCAGAGATTGCGTATACAAGCCCACCGTTTTGCGCGTTGTAAGGCTGTGTAAACAACGCCCGAAGCTCGTCGTAACGGCTGCGAATGCGCGTGAATGCTTTTTCTTCGTCGGCCGACAACGCTATTTTTTCGAGCTTGGCAATATTGCCATCCAGAAACGACACCTCACGCGTGAACATCGGAATCGTATATTCGGTGCGTGAATCGGCAGCTATTTCGAGATATAACCTAGCCACGCGCTGAATCCGCGAGCGGGTTTCAACAATGGCTAATAGCGTATTCTGCGGCTGAGTTGCTTGCTGCTTAGTTTGCTTTTTAGTTTGCGATTTAGGCTCTAAAGTCGGGGGTTTTTTCTCCAGCGTGGTCGACAAATTGCTTTGCGCATTTGCCTGCGTGCTTACAAATGCAACGCTTAACCCTAGTAAACCGATTCCGGCAAGCTGTGAAAAACATCGTGTGCGTTGAGTGGTAGATAACATGGTGTGGTGCTCCTGCGTTTAAGAAACCTGAAGCATACGCACCGGATGTTTCAAGCTGAAGGCAGTTTCTTGACTAAAATAAAACGATCTGCGTTGCATGGCTATTGCCGAAAGTTAAACTCACCTTCATAGATGCGATCATTTGCGCCAGGATTAAAGGTCCAACGACGTAAAGCGGTGAGGACGCTGCGATCGAAAACGCGTGGTGGATTAGCCGACAATATTTCGACCTTAACAACTTCGCCGCTGCTACTTACGACGGCGCGCGCCCGCACCACACCGGCTTCAATGCCGCGTTGTTTTGCTTCTAACGGAAACTCCGGCTCACGTCTTGTCAACGGTTTTAGCGATGCTTGCGCCGATGGTGAAATAAGTGCCGGGGCGACGCGGTCCGTGTTTTCGACGCGCGCAGGCACGGGAGCAACAATAGGCGCAGCGGTCAAAATTGGTGGCGCAGCGGGTGTCAAAATGGGTTCCACCTTAAGATTTGGCGGAACATTTACCTGAAGTGCTGGCGCTGCCGGCAGAGGCGATGACGGTGGCGATAACGATGACGATGGCGATGGCGAAGCAGGGAGGGTCGAGGGCAGAGACGGGATTACTGCGGCTTGGGTGCGTGTTTCCGCTTTTTGCGCCGCGACCTCGGGCGCTAGATTGGTGTCAGGCTTGGCTACTGTGCCGCGCGGCCTACCAAGTTCGGCTTTAATATCTTCGAGAAAATCTGCGGGTCTACGCGGTGTGGTGGCCTCTGCGGCTTGCTGTTTGTCGAGTTCTTGATACGAACCTTTTAACCGTTCTGCAGTTGTTTTTTCTAATGCTGATTTGC
>JAYUOW010000207.1:0-11435 GCA_043760555.1 Betaproteobacteria bacterium | reverse complement strand
ATCGGAATCAAAATTTGGCTGCGCCGAGCCAGATTTTGCCTATTTTTTACGTCAATATCGAGCATATTGACTCAAAAATAGGTGAAATATGGGTCGCGAAGGCGGATTTTGAGCCGATTTAGCCATAGTCCGACAGGCTGCTAAGGGTTTTTACTTGTAGTAAATGAGATTTTTGAAAAATCACGACAGTTTTATTTTGAGCGCAGCGCGATGCTGACAAGTGCCGCAGCCCATGCGTTGCCGCCGAAGCACACCTTGAATGCCTGAAGATGCCCGTATTTAGTGCGTCTTAAGGCATATTTTGAGAGAACTTTGCGCTATGTCGACACACCTACAAACCTGAACAATTGTATTTCGCCGCGTTTTTCTCACCGTTTTGTTCAAAATTTACTTGGCATAATTGCCAAGTTTAGGTAATCTGGTAGCTGGTACATGAGTGGTACCGGAAGCAAGACATAGCTTTTCCCTTGTTGAGTGCGAGGGTTTTGATGTGTTTTGTGGGTGCTACCTTGAGCAATCGAGGTAGCAGGGTAGCAAAGCCTATTGGAATGAGTGCCGATAGTGCTTCTTTAGCCGATGTGCGCACGCACATCGGCTTTTTTCTTTTTGTGCGGTGTGGTGCAACCCGTTTATAGTTACGTTTGCGCGAGTTTTGGTGGCGCGTGGTGTCTACCGATTATGGTTCAGCAGCTTTCTAATAACCAGCACGTCGTTGCGCGCAATATGCGTGGCCTTGCGAGGCGATGCGATAGTTTTTTAAGTCATTGAAAGTCATCCTAAAATGAAGGCTTTGCCTACTGAATTTGACGGCCATCCCATCCGCCGTGTGTACGATGAGCAAACTGAAACATGGTATTTTTCGGTGATTGACGTCGTGCAGGTTTTGACCCAGCAGCCGGATTATCAAGGCGCAAGAAATTACTGGAAAGTGCTTAAGAATCGTTTGGCGAAAGAGGGTAGCCAACTGGTTACAGACTGTAACCAGTTGAAAATGCCAGCAGATGACGGCAGGCAGCGCCTCACCGATACTGCCACCGCAGAAACCCTTTTACGCTTGGTGCAATCCGTTCCCAGCCCAAAAGCAGAACCAATTAAGCTGTGGCTTGCTAAAGTCGGCTACGAACGCATGCAAGAAATGGCAGATCCTGGGCTTTCGCTCAACCGTGCGCGCGAAACGTGGCAACAGCATGGGCGCAGTGAAAAGTGGATTACACAGCGCATGACGGGGCAAGAAACGCGTAATAAGCTTACCGATTATTGGGCAGAACATGGCGTTAAAAAAGGCGATGAATTCGCGATCTTGACCAACATCATCCACAAAGAATGGGCGGATGTAACCGTCAAAGATCATAAATCGCTGAAGGGCTTACAAACGCAAAACTTGCGCGATCATATGAGCGAAGCGGAATTGATTTTTACAGCTTTGGCAGAGTTATCTACAAGGCAGATTGCCGAAGCGGATGACGCCACTGGCTTGACCGAAAACAAAGCCGCTGCCAAGCAAGGCGGCGGCATTGCGAAGCAGGCACGTAACGCGTTGGAAAGTAAAACCGGTAAATCGGTGTTGTCGGCGGATAATTTTTTGCGGTCAGACAAACAATTGCAGACCAAAGCGCGTAAATAAGTCGATTGCCAAATTAGTCTCGTTTTTGCGCGCGTCACGAAGATGCGCCGCAGTCTACGCGCGCCCGCCCTCAAACACCCCCGCCACCTTGTTCTTCGCCACATCATCATGCAAAAACACGCGGCCATTCATGGCGATGTAGGTTTGATTTGTTTGCGTGATGGCGGCCGATACAGCGAAGCCTAGGTTAAATAGCGCGTCCGAGCCTTGCACGGAGTAGGGCACCATGGCGCCGGTAAATACAATGGTTTTGGCGAGGTTTGCGGCACCTACAACGCGCGCGGTTTGCGCCATGGTGTCGGTGCCGTGGATTACGACAATCGCGGCTTCCGGGGCGGCTTGGCAGGCCGCTAGCACTTGTGCGCGATAGGCGTCGTCCATGTTTAGGCTGTCGATTAGCGGTAGCAACTGCACTTCAACCGGAATGGTTAACCGTGCCTGCTTCAAAATTGCGGGCAGGTGCGAATCGGTAAAGGTGAGCTCGCCTTTAATGGCATCGTATTGCTTGTCGAAAGTGCCGCCGGTAACTAAGATTCTGATCGCGTTGTTTTGCATCGTTATTTGCGCTTGTTAGAGGTCATACTGGCCGCCGACTTCCAGCGCTTTTTTGTAGGCGGGGCGAGCGTGGATGCGGGTTAGGAAGTCATTCATGTGCGGATATTGCTTTACAAAGATGCCTTTTTTTGCGACATCCATGGCGCTGCGGGCGGCTTCTACTGCAAAGCTCATTTGAATATCTGCCCCGGTAAAGCTGCGCCCGGCAAACCACGGCGATGTGCTCAAGCATTCTTCGATGTAGTCCAAATGCAGCTTTAATTCTGGCTTGACGAAGCGCGTGCGAATACCTTCTGCAATCGGGCGCACGATGGCGCGGGCAAGGGCGGGCATGGGCGCTTCGGGGATTTTGCTAAAAATTAAATTGAGCAACAGCGGCGGCATGGCGCTGCCTTCAGCATAGTGCAGCCAGTAGGTAAACTTTAGTTGGGCGGCGGTGCCGATGGCCGGTTTTAGGCGGCTTTCAGGCTTTTTGCTGAGCAAATATTCAACAATTGCACCTGATTCAGCAACGGTATTTTTACCGTCCGTGATGATGGGCGAGCGCCCTAATGAATGTACTTTCTTTAAGCTTGCTGGCGCGCGCATGGTGAGTTTATCGCGCGAGTATTGAGCAACTTTGTAAGGCAGCTCAAGTTCTTCAAGCAGCCATAAAACCCGTTGCGACCGTGAATTGTTTAGGTGATGGAGAGTGATCATAGTGGGCTCATAAATTGATTTATTTTGCGAGGGATAAAATTTGCAGTGGCTCAAAAATTTGCACGCCGCGCGCTGGATGTATTGCGGCATGCAACATCGCGCGAGCGACGGTGCTGGCTTCGATTGGTTTGATATTACGCAGTTTGCCAAAACTTAAAATCGGAGTTGCCAGCGCAAAACCGACCTCCATTATGCGCTCACCCAAGCGCGGGTGCGCGCGCGCACCAAGCAAGAGCGATGGCCTAAAAATAGCGCAGGTTTCAAAGTTAAGTGCCTGCAGCGCTGCTTCCATTTCGCCTTTCACGCGATTGTAAAACACCGCAGATTGGGCGTTTGCGCCCAAAGCACTCACCACAAAAAATCGCGTGGTGCCAGCCTGCTTGGCTTGCTTGGCGAAGTTGATGACGAGATCAAAATCCACTGCCCGAAACGCCTCTTTCGATCCCGCAATTTTTATCGTCGTGCCGATGCAGCAAAAGCAATCGGCGGGGGAATTTAGGGTCGGGTAAAAATTGGGTTGCGTAAAATCAACGACGGTTTCGGTGGCGTTTGATTTTCTACGCACCAGCGAGGTTACGTTTTTATAGTGCGTGGCGAGTAGCGGTGCTAAATGACTGCCGATGAGGCCGCTAGCACCGATGATTACGGCAGTTTTTGTTTGCATGGGTGGGACGTTAAAGGTTAAGCGAAGAATCGTAGTCCGGCTATCGCGATGAGGCCGCTCGAGCCGAGCTACGACGGCGAATTATTTGCCAATAGGGCAATAAAGATTAGCTGAAGAAGCCCTATTTTCGGGCATCTACAGCCATGCATTACGTCCGAAAACGCTTCGGCATCCGCTTCAGCTTTGCGCCTGAAGTACCCCCGCCACCACCAAACGCGTTCTCCAAATCCGCATCAAACTCATTGCCATAAGGCCCCATTAACGTCATGAGCACGAGCTTTTCAAACTCATCGGCGAAGCGATTAATAATATTGTCTGGGTCGGGCACTAAGCCCGAATCAGTCACGATACCAAACTGCACTTTGCCGTTGTAAGTAAGGATTGAAACGCCCATGCCGATGCCGCCAGATTGCGGTACCCAAAAATCAATTTCATCAATTTCACGGCCCGCCAAAAACAGCGGTTGCTGCGGCCCTGGCACGTTGGTCATTACGGCCGTGGCGTTTTTACCAATTAGCCCGCTAATTTGATCCTGCAAAATTTTAGGCCCTAAACCCACCGCGTTGAGCAGCACAAAAGCCACCACAGGTTGGTACGAGCCTTTTAGCGTTTGCATCCGCTCACGCACCTTTTGCACGCGCAGCAGTGGGTCTTCTTCACCCACTGGCAGTTCCACAAACACCAAGCCAAATTGGTTGCCCAGCTCACCCGCTTTTTCAAGTGGGCGCAAATTTACGGGCACCGTGGCGCGCAGCTCGATGCCTTCAGTGGCGTCGCCTTTGCGCGCAAGGTAATCGCGCAGCGCACCAGCCGCTGTGGCCAGCAACACATCGTTAATCGAGCAACCAAGCGCCTTGCCAATTACTTTCACTTCTGCCAGCGATAGGGGCTCGGCCCACGCCACGCGTTTGGTGCGGCCTAAATTGCCTTTAAAACGCGTTTTTGAATCCGGCGTCATTAGCGCAATTTTGCGTAACTCTTCCGCTAATTCAATGCCTTTGGATGCAAATTCGCGCATCGAAGTAGGATCTTTTACAATTTCTAAACCCTGCTCAACAATGCCACGCGTGAGCTTAAACGCACTTGCCCACACGTTGGCCACGGGCTTGGTCACGCTCTTCCAAAAATCCATTTCGCCGGGCGGGCGGGGCGCGTCTTTTTTCGGTTTTATTAGGCTCTCAGCTTCGGTTTTGCCCGATAGCGACATCATTACATTGATTAGCGCCACGCCATCGGCATAGCAGTGATGAATACGCGACACGATAGCCGAACCACCTTTGTAATCAATGAGTTGGAACTGCCAAAGTGGTTTATTAAAGTCAAGGCTGGTAGACGCCATGGCGCTCACAAAGTCTTCTAGCTCAAGCTTACCCGGCGGCTTATTGCCTTTTGCGAGCGCCAATTTTGCGCGCTTAACGTGATTGGTGACGTCAAATTTTCTATCCGTTTCCCACCATGCACCAGTCGGGTCTTGAATCGCTTTTTGTTTAAAGCGCTTAAACGGTAAAAAGCGCTGTTCCACCGTCGTGGTCAGCACTTTCAAATCCACCTTCTTTTTAAAAATCATCACCCCCACAATCATCATCAAATTGCTAGGATGTTCCATGCGCAGCCAAGCGGTGTCAACGCCAGACATGCGTTCGCGGTCAAAAATCGGTAGTTGTGCCATAGGGTGATTGGGCTATTATTTTGAAGTTTCAGGTGGATAAAAGATGCCTGAGCCGAAAATGTTGGCTAAAATACGCCAGAGCGCCTTCCGGATACACCACTTTAGCGGTAATTTTCACATCTGGAAACCCCTAATTTAAAAATCAACGAGGAGAAACAACATGGCCGATTTAAATAAGCAGTTCATCGCCGCAACCGAAAACGTCAAAAAAGCCAAAAAAGACCCCGGCAACGACATGAAACTAAAGCTCTACGCCCACTTTAAACAAGGCAGCGAAGGCGACATCACCGGCGACAAACCCGGATTTACTGACTTCGTCGGCCGCGCAAAATACGACGCATGGGCGAAAGTTAAAGGTATGGGCCAAGATGACGCAAAGACGGCGTATATCAAGCTGGTTGAGCGGGTGTTGCGGGATTAGGAGCCTTTTACGGCGAGTAGCGCTCGCGCGCTACTTGTTCTTAGACCAAAGCCATGCGCCGATTATTGGCACGCCCAAGATAAAAATCAAATGGATCTTGATCGAAACATGCCCCAAACCCACCAGTGGTGCAATGACTAAAACCCAAAGAAATATCCACGGCACAAAGCCGATCACCGCAATAGTCAATGCGATTTTTTGTAGCGGCGTCAAAGGTTCGTCTTGTTGCGGCGCTTCACCTTCCACATGCTTGGGTTTGTAGCGAATGATTAAAATTAGCCACCAAAATGAGGCTAAAAACAGCGTGCCAAAAATGGCCAGCGCGATGTAGC
Source organism: Betaproteobacteria bacterium (assembly GCA_043760555.1). Lineage (GTDB taxonomy): Bacteria > Pseudomonadota > Gammaproteobacteria > Burkholderiales > Usitatibacteraceae > JANMDR01. Next base: position 5,471 of record JAYUOW010000207.1, on the reverse strand, counting down.
TAGGGTCATTGTCGAAAAACACGAACAACGTAACAATAAGCAGACCGACGGTGAGAAGACCGACGATAAAGCAATTGAGTAATTTTTCTTGAAAATGCATGCTATGTTTTGAGTACGTTTAATTGTTGGCGGACATGCTTCAAAACTTCGCGTGCTTGTTTGAGCGTCACGCTAGGAAACCATGCGACAAACTCTGCTAATTGTGCTCCGTCCTCTAGGTTTTCAAACAGTGCAGTAACAGGTACGCGCGTGCCGCGAAACACCCACGCGCCACTGAGCTTGAGCGGATTTTTTTCTACAGCCGCACATTCAGACCAATTTTTCATTTTCTTCGTCCTTGATAATTTAGCTTTCGTAAATTGTCCCTCGTAAAGGGTGTGCCATCGCCTTTCTTCCACCGCGATAGCTGATTCATCGCGTGCGGGAAACCATGATTTAGGTTGAGCGAGCGGAGCTTGATTCTAAGCCTTGCGCTGCAAGCAATATTTTTCGCGCATTCGTGTAATCCCACCAAACACGGGCGTCTTCACCTGCCATGAAGCGCGTGATGGACATAAAAACATCAATCACGCAGGGGTCGTGGCGTATCGCGGTTTTGGCGCAAAGCGACTCAAACATTTCAAACGGACAGCGGCCAATAAGTTGATCGGGCGTCTCAATGCCTAGCAAGCGCAAATCAGCGGCACTGGCCTTACCTATGTTGGGTAGGTCGGTAAGATTAACCACGTTAGCGCGATTGACTTTGGCGGGGTTCATGTTAGGCGTTTGGTGGAGATTGAAGTGAACACAAGATAATTGTAGCGCAGATCATCGCGACTTAAAATTACCCTGCGAATGCCTGAAGACGCCCTAAAATAGGTCATCTTCAGCCGTGCTCTCTGAAAAATAAGCAAAAAAAATCCCGTACCAAACGGTACGGGATTGAAACGTCCTAGAGGCTAGGACGAGGAGGAGACGAATGAGAGAACGTCTATTTCAATTGCGATGAATCAAAATACTTTTAAGCGGCGCAATACTTAAGCGGCTTTAACTACGGCTTTGGCTTTAGTCGTCGTTGCTTTTTTAACGGCTGTGGCAGCTTTAACAACCGCTTTTACCGCTGGCTTTGCTGCTGCCTTAACTGCTTTGGCAACTGGCTTTGCAACCGGTTTAGCAGCAACTTTTACAGCTGGCTTCGCAGCCGCTGGCTTTGCTGCAGTTTTACCACCAGCACGCTTTTCAGCGGCCAATAGTGCGTGTACGCTTTCTGCTAATTCAGCTACTTGTTTGGATAGCAACTCAACGTCTTTGCTGGTTAGTACGCCTAAACGGTTTAGCGCGCCATGTACGCGGCCTTCAAAAATTTGCTCTAGTTTGTCGAATTTGCCGGTAGCCATTTCAACGCCGGAAGCAACTTGTGCTTTAGCGGTTTCAAGAGCGGATTCAGCAACGTGACGGGTATGCTCTTCAACAACTGAACCTTGGGCTACTAGGGTGTCGAATACTTTACGACCTTCAACTTGGGCTTTTGAAAACGCACCTAAACCGGCTAGCCAAATTTGTTGGGCTGATTCCATGATTTGCTTTGCGTTTGGCACGTCACCTAGCTGCGAAGCGATGGCGGAAATTTTTTCAGCGATTTGTGCTGCGGCACCAGTTGCGGCTGCAGGAGCGGCTTTAGCCGATGATTTTGTGGATGAACGAGCAGATTTGAATTTAGAAACCATGTTTGAAAAATCCTTAAAGTTGTTTGAATGATAGGGTGTTTGGTTCGGTTAAATCGGTTAAGCGAGTTCGAATTTCAATCTAGCGGCAGACTAAAACAGACACGGATAAACCACTTTAAACACCGTACCTTCATCGCTTCTTGCGTTGCATCTTCAGTTGCTTTTTTTGCTGCACAGACGAAAGATACGCGGGCTTTGTAGAGTAAACACACTAAGATTTACCGTTTGCGATTGTTTTTGCGCGGCTTGCGGCCAACCCCGCTGTTTTAGCGCCATAACTAACCGTCCAGTCTGCGCAGCGTCACTACGTGGGTTAACATTAAGGCGTACGACATATAACTACAATTTGTGCAGCGCACCATAGGAGAGAATCGTGACATCACAAAAAACCGCCGTCGAAAAAATCTGGCTAAAGTCTTATCCTGCAGGGGTTCCCGCCGAAATTGATGCGAGCGAATTTAGCTCGATCAAAGATATTCTTGATAAATCATGCGCAAAATTTGGCGATAAAAAAGCCTTTACCTGCATGGGGCGCAGCATCACCTATCGTGAGCTGGATAAGTTAACGCGAAATTTTGCGGCGTATCTGCAAAAACGGGGCCTCAAAAAAGGCGATCGCATGGCGATTATGCTGCCCAATATTTTGCAATATCCGGTTGTGTTGTTTGGCGCACTGCGTGCTGGCCTTACGATTGTTAACACCAATCCGCTCTACACCCCGCGTGAGTTGGAACATCAGTTGCATGATTCTGGCGCGCAAGCCATTGTGATTCTTGAAAATTTTGCTGCAACCTTGCAAGAGGTGCTACCCAAAACCAATATTAAATTAGTCATTACCACGCAGGTGGGCGATTTACTTGGCTTTCCGAAGTCTTTGCTGGTTAATTTTGTGGTCAAGCATCGTAAAAAATTAGTGCCACCGTGGCAAATTCAGGGCACCAGCAGCCTGCGTAACGCACTGGCTCAGGGTGGAGGGTGCGACTACACCCCGCCGTCGCTAAACCATAGCGATTTAGCGTTTTTGCAATACACGGGCGGTACGACTGGTGTGCCCAAGGGAGCTATGTTAACCCACGGCAATATCGTGTCAAACCTGCTGCAAACACGCTCGTGGGTGTGCGGCAATTTGCGCATGGGTGAAGAAATTGTCATCACGCCCCTGCCGCTGTATCACATCTTTTCGCTGACTGGAAACTGCTTTACCTTCGTCACTTTGGGTGGTGAAAACGTGCTTATTCCTAACCCGCGCGACATCAAAGCGTTTGTGGCCGAAATGGCGAAGGTGCGGTTTAGCGCTATTACTGCAGTCAACACGCTTTTTAATCAGTTGGTTAACGATGAAGATTTTAAAAAGCTCGATTTTTCAAACCTACGCTTATCCCTTGGCGGCGGTATGGCCGTGCAGCGCGTGGTGGCTGAGCAATGGCAAGCGATTACGAAATGCGCCTTGGTTGAAGCGTACGGCTTAACCGAAACCTCACCCGCAGCCACGGGCAATCCGCTAAACATCACGGAATGGTCTGGCAATATTGGGCTGCCGATGCCATCGACTATTATCACTATTCGCGATGACGATGAAAATATTTTGCCCGTGGGTCAAAGCGGCGAAATTTGCATCGAAGGTCCGCAAGTGATGCAAGGTTACTGGCAGCGGTCTGATGAAACAGCCTTGGTGATGACCAAAGACGGTGCCTTTAAAACTGGTGACGTTGGCATTATGAACGAAGGCGGTTTCGTTAAAATCGTTGATCGTAAAAAAGACATGATTTTAGTCTCCGGCTTTAACGTGTATCCAAACGAAATTGAAGATGTTGTAGCTATGTGCCCCGGCGTGCTGGAAGTGTGTGCGGTAGCTGCGCCGGACGAAAAATCGGGCGAGCAAGTGCGGGTAGTGATCGTTAAAAAAGACCCAGCGCTTGATAAAGCCGCCGTGCTTGAATACTGTAAAAAACACCTTACCGGCTACAAAGTGCCGCGCATTATTGAGTTTTGGGATAGCTTGCCGAAAACCAATGTGGGCAAAGTGCTGCGTCGCGAAGTGAAGAACACGAAGCCGCCGACTAAAAGCTAATTTATAAGTATAGAAAATAGGCTGGAGACGCCCTAATTTAGGGCATCTCCAGCCTATTTATTTTGGGGAAAGGGGCGTCGCATGGATATTTTGGTGCTTGGTGGCACGCAGTTTATAGGCCGCCATATTGTTGATGCGCTCACCAAAGCGGGGCATGTGGTGACCGTGTTTACCCGTGGCATCACGCCTGATCCTTTGCCGCTAGGTATTAAGCGCCTGCACGGCAATCGCAATGAAGGCCTTAGCGGTCTTAGCGCGTTGCGTGGGCGCACGTGGCATACCTGCGTGGACGTTAGCGGCTACACGCCAATTCAGGTGCGTGCCAGCGCTACTGCCTTACGCGCCTGCGTGTCGCATTATGTATACGTGAGTGCGGTGAGCGTGGTTGATCATCGCTTGACTGATCCGGTTGATACGCCCGTTACTGAATCGCACGCCTTGCTGCCAGCAGCAGCAGAAAACATTACCGAGATCAACAGCGATACCTACGGCCCGCTAAAAGTCGCGTGTGAAGGCATTGTGCAAACGCTTTTTGCCAACCGTTGCACCATCGTGCGGCCACAAGTGGTTGCAGGTGAGTTTGACGATAGCGGTCGCCTAAGCCACTGGATAGGGCGTGCGGAAAGTAGTAAAACCGATGGAAAATGCATGTTGGCGCCCGGCGATGGCAGCGACTATCTGCAGCTAATTGATGTCCGTGACGTGGCTAATTTTATAAAGACGGCTGTTGAATCTAATATTTACGGCATCTATAATTTATCAGGACATCGCGTGACGTGGGCACGCTTTATGCAATTGCTGGATGCCCGAAATTACGTTTGGGTCAGCGCCGCTATCCTGTGTGAAGCCAATTTATCGTTTTCGCAATTGCCCCTATATCGTGCGCAAGGTAGTCCGCGCAGCAGCTTGATGCATGTGAGCTGTGACGCGGCGCTAGCCGCAGGATTAGTGCTTCGCCCGCTAGCCGATACCATCAAGATTATGCAAGATTGGCTGCGCGCTACATCGGCCAATAGTGAACCGTTGGCGCTGAGCGCGGAGATTGAAGCGCAATTAGTCCTGCAATCGCAAACTGTTAAAAATTAAATCCGCTACACCGACTCAAAAAAACGTAAAGCCGCAAAAAAGGTCGCAAAATCAGGCCATTTTTGGGTGTGCAGCATCTGCTGATCTTCAAACGCCGTAAAACACACCGCTGGCTCACCTGAAGCGTTGAGTTGGTTGTAATCCAAATACAGCGTTTGTTCATACCAACGCGCCAAAATCATCATGCGCTCACTGCCTGCCGGAAAGCGGTCTGCCTCGTCTTGTGGGTCTGCATAGGCGCACATGGCTTCATGCAGCGGGACGATATATTCCAGCGGATGTAAATCGCTATAGCCGCTAAATGGCGTGATGATATGGTCGTATAAATAATGCTTGGTGCAATCGGGTTTAGGTACGCACATATCCTCTAAGCTGCCACCGTTTTGCACCAAATACAGCGCCCGCAATGCAGCAGGTAAGCGCTGCCCAAGTCGTGCTTCGGCCTCCACAATTTTTGCTTCGCTACCCGCAGACATTTCATTCGGGCTAAACCGCTGCGCTTCATCGCCGTCGTCAGTGGCATGGCTGTAATGAATATTGCCGTAAAAGTTTTGCAACGTAACGGGTGCGCCTAGTAAAGCAATTTCTGCGCGCGGTTCAGTAGGTAG
>JAYUOW010000206.1:0-3949 GCA_043760555.1 Betaproteobacteria bacterium | reverse complement strand
ACGCCGCCCCTATGTTCAACCGTACTCACTACGTGCTTCCATTGCGGCGAAGCGGTTTCACCACACACGCATTTTGCGTTTAAGTTTGAAAATAAAATCCAACCTTTATGCTGTGCCGGCTGCAAAGCCGTAGCGCAAACCATTGTTGATGCGGGTCTTGGTGCCTATTATGCTAATCGCACTGCAACGGCAGTTGTGCCATCAAAGCGCGATGCGGTTGGTGCGTTGTTTGATTTAGACCGCGTTGCTTCAACCTATGTGGTGACGTCTAACGCCACCCAACGTGAGCTTGATTTATACATCGAAGGTATCACCTGTGCAGCCTGCGTATGGCTCGCAGAATCAGCACTGGCACGGGTTCCCGGCGTAACTTCAGTGTTGGTAAACCAAATAACCCATCGTGCAAAAGTTGCTTGGTCAAGCGATGCAGTAACCATCGACACCCTAATTGCGAGCCTTGCGCGCGTGGGCTTGGGCGCGCAACCGGCGAGCTCTACCGAGCGCTTTGCCGCGCGGCAACGCGCCCAACGTCGCGCGCTCATCGCGTTGGGTGTGGCGGCATTGAGCATGATGCAAGTAATGATGTTTACCGTGCCAATGTACTTGGCTGATGCGGGTGATGTTGCTGCGGAAGTGATGTTGCTGCTCGGGTGGGCGGGCTTCGTTTTAACTGTGCCAGTGGTGCTTTATTCAGCGCGCACTTTTTACAGTGGCGCATGGCGTGATTTACGACAAGCCCGTGTAGGTATGGACTTACCCATAGTTCTAGCGATAATCGCCACATTTCTTAGCAGCACTTTTGCAATGCTTAACGGTGGCAAAGATATATATTTTGACTCGATCTCGATGTTTGTTTTTTTGCTCCTAGCAGCCCGTTATTTAGAAAGCCGCGTACGGGAATCGTCCCTTGCGATAGTCGAAAAACTGACGAATACGCAACCCAAATTGGCTTGGTATGCTAGCAACTATCCCGCAGATTCTGACTGCACCCAAGTGGCTGCCGCCACACTTAACATTGGTGATGTGATTCGCGTGAGCACGGGCGACGCCGTGGCCGCTGACGGGCTAATCGTTGAAGGTGAAAGCGCATTTGATGAATCGCTATTGAGCGGCGAATCCCACCCACAGCGGCGTGGCGCGGCCTCGCGTTTAGTGGCGGGCTCACTCAATGTTGGCTCCCCAGTATTTTTAAAAGTGACTGCCATCGGCAGCACCACCACTGCAGCCAAGCTCGGGCGACTAACCGAGCAGGCGCTGGCGTCGCGCAGCCGCTTTGTCGCGCTTACAAATCGCGTGGCGCGTTGGGTTGCACCCACCACCATCGCTTTGGCTATTGGCGGCGCGATCGCGTGGTGGTTTATTGACCCCACCCGCAGTTTTTCGGTGGCGGTAGCCGTATTAGCTATTGCCTGCCCTTGCGCGTTGGCGTTGGCGGCACCTGCGGCGCAAGCAGTTGCGATAAACCGACTCGCGCGTGAAGGCTTGCTCATTACGCGCGCTGAATCGCTGGAAAAAATTGCTGCCGCTACCAACATTGCGTTTGATAAAACCGGGACCCTGACAAACTGCGAAAGCGCAATTACCAACACGCACTTGCTTGACAAATATAGTGAGCCAGAAATACTAGCCATGTGCGTTGCCCTTGAAGCGGGCTCCTCCCACCCGATAGCGCTAGGGCTCAACGCGCGCGCAGCACAACTGGGTGTGCGCGGACTGGTTTCACCAAAGGTAAAAAATTTGAATTTTTCATCTGGCAATGGCCTATCAGGTGAAGTTGACGGAATTGCATTGCGTTTAGGGCGACGAGCTTTTGTACAAGCCTTGGTTGGCGGCAGCTTGCCCAACACTATTCCTAGCACTTCGCTATTCATCGGCTGCAAAGGCGTGTGGTTAGGGGCTTTTGAGCTTATTGATGCCGTGAAACCTGACGCCTGCACCATGCTGCAGGCACTCGCTCGCACGGGGCTAACCCCGCACTTGCTTTCGGGTGATTGTGTTGAACGCGTAAATAGCGTTGCGCAAAGTTTGAATATCGATAGCACGCACGCACACGGCGAGCAATCACCACAAGACAAGCTGGACTATATCCGCGCCCGTCCCAGCGCGTGGATTGCGGTTGGCGATGGCGTAAACGATGCGCCGTTGCTGGGTGCGGCGGACGTTTCTATCGCCATGGGCCCGGGGGCGGACATAACTAGAATCACCGCCGACGCGGTATTGCTATCACCGCATTTAATGCCCTTGGTTACTGCGCGGCAGGTCGCCATAAAACTAAAACGCATCATTGCGCAAAATTTTTGTTGGGCATTGGCTTACAACTTAATTGCTTTGCCGTTAGCGCTCGGCGGTTTTATTTCACCGGCATCTGCGGCACTGGGCATGGCGTTGAGTTCACTGGTTGTGATCGTTAACTCAACGCGGCTGGGACGACGGTAATGGGCACCTCTAAAAATCTACTTTTCGTCGTTATGCGTTGTTGCTCACGAAAAATCTCTCCTTACATATTAAGCATATGCGTCGTCGAAATTTTTCGCTTGCGCCTAGCTTAACTTAGAAAATTAAATTTTTAGAGGTGCCCAAATGGAAATTTTAATTCTGCTCATTCCGTTAAGCGTGGCGATTGCATTTGGCATCGGCTTCGCGTTTTGGTGGTCGGCGCAAAGCGGCCAGTTTGATGATCTTGAAGGCCCTGGCGATCGCATTTTGATGGACGACGATAAGCCGCCAGACACCGCGGCAGCTGACGATTGATGCGCAGTTGATCTACATCAATGTTCGATTTTTTCGACCTGTCAATATAGCTCATCACCATCATAAAAAAGGAAACCGCGCATGGCGCTCGAAGACACAACCTATAACTACAAAGTGGTGCGTCAATTTGCCATCATGACGATTGTCTGGGGCATCGTTGGCATGTTGGTGGGTGTTTTTATTGCAGCCCAATTGATCTGGCCTGACCTTACCTTCGGCATTTCTTGGCTATCGTATGGCCGCCTGCGCCCTCTACACACCAACGCAGTTATTTTTGCGTTTGGGGGGTCATCATTATTTGCCTGTTCCTACTATGTGGTGCAACGAACTTGCCAAGTACGATTGTTTTCTGATCGGCTGGCCGCTTTTACGTTTTGGGGCTGGAATGTGGTCATAGTGTTGGCCGCAATTACACTGCCCTTGGGCATCAACACCAGTAAGGAATACGCGGAGCTTGAATGGCCGATTGACATACTAATCGCGGTGGTTTGGATATCGTATGCAGTGGTATTTTTTGGCACGCTAATGAAGCGAAAAGTGCCGCATATTTATGTAGCGAATTGGTTTTTTGGCGCGTTTATTCTGACGGTAGCGCTCTTGCATATTATAAATAGCGCGGAAATGCCTGCCAGCTTTTGGAAGTCGTATTCTGCCTACGCTGGCGTGCAGGATGCAATGATTCAATGGTGGTACGGGCACAATGCGGTGGGGTTTTTCTTAACTGCCGGTTTCCTCGGCATCATGTATTACTTTGTGCCGAAACAAGCTGGCCGTCCCATCTTCTCTTACCGACTTTCAGTGGTGCACTTTTGGGCCTTAATTTTTACTTATATGTGGGCAGGCCCCCACCATTTGCACTACACCGCACTGCCAGATTGGGCGCAATCGCTGGGAATGGTTTTCTCAATTATTCTTCTGGCTCCAAGCTGGGGGGGGATGGTCAACGGCATACTCACGCTGTCAGGCGCGTGGCATAAGTTGCGCGACGACCCCATCTTAAAATTTCTTGTGGTCTCACTCTCCTTCTACGGCATGGCTACCTTTGAAGGGCCAATGATGGGAATCAAAACGGTAAACGCACTTTCGCATTACACCGATTGGACAGTAGGCCACGTACATTCTGGCGCACTGGGTTGGGTTGCGTTTATCACTATAGGTGCTATGTATTATTTGATTCCTAGGCTGTGGGGGCGTGCTG
>JAYUOW010000205.1:0-3956 GCA_043760555.1 Betaproteobacteria bacterium | reverse complement strand
TGCCTTCGTATGGTTCTGGTTTGGCGTTTAAAGGCACGGCGACCAATGGTGACTTAGAATTTTATGGTCTGACTGATCGCGGCCCCAATGGCGATGGCCCTAACGTACCTGCGCTAACGGGAAGCGGCACAAGTGGCGCTAAAATTTTCCCTTCACCAAGTTTTGCGCCGGCTATTGGCATTATCACTGTCGGGCGCACGGGTGCCGTGCTTAACAGCAGTCAAGCCATAAAAGTGAGCGCTGCGGTAGCGGCTTCGGGTCTGCCAATTCCGCTGGGCTCGATTGGAAATTCAGCCGAAGTGCCGCTGTTTGAAGCCATGAAATACGACACCGCCACTAAAGCCGTATTTAGCGCTAACGGCTTAGACACCGAAGCGATTGCAGTTGATAAAAAGCGCAACGTGTTGTGGGTGGCGGGTGAGTATGGGCCGTTTATTTTAAAGATTGATCCAGTCACCGGCGTGATTGCATCCAAGTTTGCACCTGATAATGGATTACCCAGCATATTCGCCAAGCGCCGCGCCAATCGGGGCATTGAAGGCATGGCACTGGATACCAGCACTGATAAAATTCATGCGTTTTTGCAAAGCCCGCTTAGCGATGGCAATGCTTTTTACAGCGTCACCAACAGCAGCCAGCGCGTGGAGAGGTTTGCGCGATTTACCCGCTGGATTGAGTTTGATCCCACCACTGAAAAAACGGTGCGCATGTTTGCTTATCCGCTTAACGGCGCTGAATATCAGGATGGCCGCACGGGCAACGCCAAACTGGGCGACATGGTGGCCTTAGGCGGCGGAAAGTTCATCGTCATCGAACAAGGCGCTGGCGTGACGGGTGCCGTTTTTAATAAGCTTATGTTGGTTGAACTCGGTAATGCGACCGATATAGGTGCCGCAAATTTTAACCCCGCCACTTCCGATCTTGAAAAAAGCAGTATGGCGGCAACGGCGGTAAATGGCGCTAGTTGGGCAACGGTGGTGCCGTTGAAAAAAACGCTGCTACTCGATTTAAGTGCTGCAGGCTGGTTAGCGGAAAAAGCGGAAGGCTTAACCATTGTCGATGCCAATACCCTAGCGCTGGCTAACGACAATGACTTCGGTTTAAAAACCGGCGTGTACGATGCCAATGGTGCCGCGATTGCTGGGGCGGACGTTACCGCGTGCAACGTGAACGCTGCAGGCGACATCATCACCAGCACGGCCGTGGGGTGCACTGCGGGCAACAGCATAAGCGTTGCGCGAGGCGATGACCGTGAACGCCCTAGCCGCTTGTGGCTAATAAAATTTAGTGTGCCGCTAACAAGTTTTAATGTGCCTGCGGGTAATTAACTGTTCTGAAGATGCCCTAAAATAGGGCGTCTTCAGGGGGCGTGCAAGGTTGCTAGCGCGCTCGTTTTACGCTGCAATTCGATCCGCCGCCAAGGCGCGGGCGCGTCCCAGCGCTTTCGCTTTTAGTAGGCGTTTGTCAGCGCGCAACACGAGTTGGTTTAAGTTTGTGCCGTCTTCCGGATATACCGCAATACCAGCTGAGAAGGTGACGTTGCTGAGCACTTTATCGTCGCTGTGAAAAGTGGCTTGGCGGAAAGTTTGAAGTAAGCCTTCAATGCGTTCAAGAGTGGCGAAGGGGCCGCAGCCGATGAGGCTTAGGCAAAATTCTTCGCCGCCGTAACGCCCCGCTAGGTCCGAGCCGCGCAACACGTCGCGCGCCATGCGGCTAAACTCGCGCAATACTTGGTCGCCCATGTCGTGGCCGTAGTCGTCGTTTATCCGCTTAAAGTAATCAAGGTCGATCATCACCAGTGAAAACGGTGTGGCGGCTTGTTGGCTTAGTGATAATAATGTGGGCAATGCGTCGTCGAGGTGACGGCGATTAAATAAGCCTGTTAGGCCGTCATGGCTCGCTTTTTCGCGCTGTATTTCGGTTTCTGACATGGCGCGCCCAACTTGCGATTGCAGTTCTAAGTTACTTGCTAATAGCTTTAAACGCTCATTGGATTCGCGCGCTAATTCGGCGCTGACGCGATCAATTTCTTGGCGAATTTGTTGTGAAAAACGACGTACTTTATTTAATATGCTGATGCCGCCCTGATAGTGCTGCGCTGATTTGCGTTGGCTCTCAAAGGCAGCTTGATAGTGCCCAGCGCGCGCCAACACATCGGCAAATTCATCGTAAAATTCGGCGCGATCGCTAAAGCGTAAGGCGGACACGGCAGGCAACATATTATCTACTTTGCTAAACGCCGCGATGGCCGCATCGAGCTCGCCGCAATGGTTGGCAATTGCACCTTCCACATAATGCAGCTTCATTAAATCAAGGCCGGAGGCGCCCTGCGCGCTGAGGATGCGCTGCGCTTGGGTAAAGTGATGCTGCGCGGTCTGCGCATCGCCACGTTTTAGGTATAACTCAGCGGCGCTATAGTGCAAAAAATGTTGTCCACCGACCATGGTGGTGGCGTCGCTTTCAGCGGCGTTGATCACGGTTACGGCTTCATCTAAGCGGTTCAAGCGCCGCAGCGTTATAGACCGATTAGTGCGCAGCGTTTTGGTAAGCACGGGGCTGCGCGATTGGATCGCTGCGGCGATGGCGGCTTCAAATAAATTATCCGCTTCTTCGGTGTCTTTGGCGGCCGTAAGCGCAACCCCCAATGGCATGGCGACGGCCGCGAATTCGGCATCTAGCGCAAGTTGGCTAGCCAAATGCATGCCTGCATAACCAAACCGCAAGCTTTCTTCTAGGCGACCTTCGTAAACGTAGGCGGTGGACAGGCCGAACAAAATATAAAAATTATCCGCATCTAATTGGTTTAAATTAAATTGCCCAATTAAGGCTTCAAATTCGCGTAGTGCAAGTGGCCAATTGCCTTGGCGCATGGCAATAGCGCCTTCGCAAATCGCGCTAAGCCGCGTACCACGGGGATTGCCAGCGTTTGAAAAATACACGCGCGCAGTCGCAAAGCTTGCCCGTACCGTGACCGGCTCTAACGCGTGCTCTAGGCTTCGACAAGCCGCTAGCCCGTGAATTAAAAATGCCCAGCCCAGTTCATTGCGGTCCAGCGTCCCAGCCGCATTAACGATAGCTGCGGCAGCAGCGGCGGCCTCTTCAGGGCGCGACAAATATAGCTGCCAAGCCGCTTGCACGGCTGCAGATTGCCTGGTGTCGTCGCGCGACGCACCAATGGATGCTGAAGTGTGAGTGTGAGTTCTCATGCGGTCATCGCTACGAAAATGGTCGCGGGTAATTTATTTATTTTAGCCTTTTAGTGTAGCAATATTTGCGCGCGGCGCGGTGTTCTTCCTGATAAACGGGCTACGGTATGTAATTTTTTATTGCAATATGTAAAAATGAAGAGCTACAGGATCCGCCATTGCTAATGCATTTACGTGATTCACCCTTAAAACCAGTGCACCTATCCGCACCTCAACGCTGACCTATGATTCAATTTGGTTCCATGAGTATTACGCTGTTAATCGGCGCGCTTTACGGCATTTTATTTGCACTGTTGTTGTGGTTTGCGCCGCGCAATCAGTTCGCTAATCGATTTTTAGCGTGTTTGCTCATCGTTATTGCCCTGCGCTTGTTGCCCTATATTATTGGCTTTGCGGGCTATTACGATGCGTATCCGTGGCTGTCTTTTGCGCCATACAATGCGTCGCTGGCGTTTGGGCCGTTGTTGTATTTTTATGCAGTAGGTTTGTCGACTGCAGCGCCGCCGCCACGCTGGCAGATTCACTTTGTGCCGGTAGCGCTGCAGTTGCTGTACTACTGCATTATGTTTGCGCAACCTTTGGCGTTTAAAAATGCGTGGAACACCGCATGGCACGTGCCCCACCTTATGCCAGCTGAACAATGGCTAAGCCTTACCTCAATGGCAATTTACTGGTGGCTATCGCTAAAACACTATCGCGATTATCAGCGCTGGTTGGTGGCAAACGTAAGCGATCGCGAAGACCATCAGG
>JAYUOW010000204.1:0-11578 GCA_043760555.1 Betaproteobacteria bacterium | reverse complement strand
CGGTAAAAAGCCGCCGATATTTGCGCATACGCCGACGGTATTGGGGCCTGACGGCACCAAACTTGCCAAGCGCCACGGTGCTAAAAGCGTGATGGAATATGAGCAAGAAGGCTTCCTGCCGGATGCCATGATCAACATGCTGGCGCGTATGGGTTGGAGCCACGGCAACGATGAAGTGTTTACCCGCGAGCAATTGATTAGCTGGTTTGACATTAAAGGCATCGGCACATCGGCATCGCGTTTTGATCCTGATAAATTGCTCTGGCTTAATCAAGAACACATCAAGCGCGTTGGTATCGAGCAATTGGGTGAACTGCTCACGCCGTTTTTGATTAAGCGCGGATTAATTATTGATAACGGGCCATCGCCGGGTGTAGTAGCTAACGTACTGCGCGACCGCTGCCAAACCTTGGTTGAAATGGCTGAAGCGGCTACTTATTTTTATGAAGACCCCACCCCACCGGACGCTTTATTAGCGCTCCACCTCACGCCAGAAATAAAGCCCACGCTGCAGACTTTAGTCACAGTTTTAACTGCTACTGCGTTCAATAAAGTTGCCCTTAACACTGCTATTCGCGAGCACGCCAGCCTGTGTGGATTAAAGATGCCAGCGCTGATGATGCCGCTACGCGTCCTGCTTTCGGGGCGCGAGCAAACACCGGCGGTGGATGCCTTAATGCAGGTGCTAGGCTCGGTCGAAACCCTGCGTCGGCTTAAAAAGTACTTAGCTTAAGGTGCAAATTTCTGCTAAGATTTAAGTTGTGATTAAGGTTATTGCCGAGGTTAGGTAAATCACCTTTTTTTGTTCCCTTCAAAGGGGAGTAGCTTCAAGGGTTTGCAGTCAAAAAGTTGCAAACCCTGTCTGTAGATGTCGTCAATACGGTGTTTGGTTGTTAGCAATTTTGCTGACAGCACGCTCACCCGGCGCTACAGGTAGCCTTGCATTTCACTATGCGATGCTGCGAGCGAGACCTTTGCCCGCGAGATTTTTGCGCTTGGCAAAGGTTTGAGATTTTTCAAAAACCCTGTCATCGCGTGCGCGGACGGGGTTTTTTAATTTTTGCTTGTGGTTTGTTATTTTTGGGAGGCATTATGTTTGAAACGATTGGTAATGTATGGATGTGGGTGGGCTTTGCTATTTTTGTGTTGTTGGCGGTAACGATAGATATTGTTGCGCTCAATAAAAAACAAGGGCAGAAAGTATCCGTAAAAGAAGCCACTGTTTGGTCGTTGATCTGGTTTAGCCTGTCGTTTTTATTCGCGGGTGCGCTGTGGATATATTTGGACGGCAGCTTTAGCCGCGAATTTGCCAACCTTAAAACCACAGAATTTTTAACCGGTTATTTGATTGAAAAATCACTTTCGGTTGATAATATTTTTGTGTTTTTGATGATCTTTACTTTCTTCGCAGTCCCTGCTGAATATCAGCGCCGCGCCTTGATATACGGCGTAATCGGGGCAGTGGTGCTGCGCGTAATCATGATTTTAATCGGTGCAATTTTGATTGAAAAATTCCACTGGATTTTGTACATTTTCGGTGCTTTCTTGCTCATTACCGGCATAAAAATGATCGTGTTTGCTGACAGCAAACCCGATTTAAACAAAAACCCGTTGCTAAAGTGGATGCGTGGGCATTTGAGCATTACGCCGGAGTTTCACGGTGATCGCTTTGCCGTGATGAAAGACGGTAAGCGTTGGTTCACACCCATGTTTGTAGTGATTGTGATGATTGGCATCACTGACGTGGTGTTTGCGGTAGATTCGATTCCCGCTGTGTTTGCGATTACCAAAGACCCGTTTATCGTAATGACATCGAACATTTTTGCGATTTTGGGTTTACGCGCGTTGTATTTTTTGTTGGCCGATTTAGCGGATCGTTTCCACCTTCTAAGCTACGGTTTGGCGTTCATCTTGATGTTTGTTGGCGTAAAAATGCTGATTGTTGAATGGTACAAAATTCCGGTTTTGGTATCCCTCGGCGTGGTCGCAACCATCTTAATTAGTGCAATTGTTGCTAGTTTGCTCATAAAACCGAAGGCTCAGTAAACCTTTTTATGCAATTATTCACGCACTAAAGCCGTGCGTCCGCCCGCACCGGCAAACCAAGCTGGTGCGGGCGTTGCTTTTTGCTCTCTGATAAGTGTTTGAATTTAAACAGTATTTTTGTACTGTTAGCGAGTTATCGCATAATCTAACTGTGGCATTGTTTTTGCAGCACTACAATATTGTGACAAATGTCCCAGCCAGAGCAAAAGATTGTTGTTGAAAAGATTGGCTGCTTTTTGTACACTTGCGGCGCTTTGCAGTCGGTGTCATTGGTTTTGGATGCGGTTAGACCAAAATTTATACTGATTGCAATAAGGCCAATCGTTGTACCCGTCGCATTATTGGCGACAATCTAGCAGTAACAGGAGGCTTCAGTTTAGTATGGTTAAAACAGTAAAAGCGACAAACTCAGTCGCAGAAAAATCAGCGTCCCCGGCAAAAGCGGCAAAAGAAGCTGTTGCCACTAAGGTTGCCACTAAGGTTGCTCCCAAAGCAGCGGCAACCAAGGCCGCCGCACCAAGCAAACAACAACATGTACCCACGGTAGTGCTGACGCGCCCTGAGCCGAGCGAAAAACCAAAATCTACGCGTATTTTGACGGAAGCTGAAGTGATCAAAATTGCTAAAACTGATTACATGAACGCCGATCAGTTAGAGTTTTTCCGCCAGATTTTGCTTAAATTGCAAAACGAGCTATATGAAAACGCGGGTGCCACCACCGAACATTTGCGCGAGCTATCTTTAGCGCCTGATCCGGCTGATCGCGCCACCCAAGAAGAAGAGCATGCGTTAGAGTTGCGCACCCGCGACCGTGAACGCAAGTTACTTAAAAAAGTGCAGGGTGCATTGATGCGCATCGAAAATGATGACTACGGCTATTGCGAAGAAACCGGTGATCCAATCGGTATCCAGCGCCTAATGGCTCGGCCAACGGCCACCCTAACCATCGAAGCGCAAGAGCGACGCGAGTTAAAGCAAAAAATGTACGGCGAATAAATAAATTTTTTGTGCATTGGCGGCGTTTAAAAGCAACATTTAAAGGTCGCTAAATGACTGAAACACCAGATAAAACGGGCTTCTTAGCCCGTTTTTCTTTTAACGGCGCGGTTACAAAAAGTATTTTATCGAGTGTGCGAAATCGCCTAAAAACAGGGTAGCATTGCAACGCAAGTTTCAATGCGCTTACAAATAAATCACACTCTATTTTGAACGGACAAATTCAATGACAACCTCCACAAAATTGCATCCTGACGTTGCGCCATTTGCGCCTAAAGAAGAGTTTTCTCGTCGCGAGTTTGTAGCGTCAATGTTGGCGACAGGATTTGCTGCATCGGTCATGCCCGTCAGTGCGCAAACAATTAGCACCGACACCAAAGGCATCAAAGTAGGTGAAGTAAAAATTGCGGCACCTAGCCTAGAAATGCCCGCCTATTTTGCGATGCCCGATGTAGATAAAGCAACTACCAAACCTCTACCAACAATTTTGGTGGTGCAAGAAATTTTTGGCGTGCACGAACACATACGCGATGTGTGTCGTCGCTTTGCCAAGGCAGGCTATTTGGCCATAGCACCTGAGCTATACGCGCGCCAGGGCGACGTGTCGAAAATTACTGACATGAAAGAGATTATGCCCATCGTGGCCAAGGTGCCAGATGCGCAAGTGATGGCCGATCTTGACGCCACCGCAGCGTGGGCAGCTAAAAACGGTGGTGATGCTGCAAAAGTAGGCGTTACCGGCTTTTGCTGGGGCGGGCGCATCACCTGGATGTACGCGGCGCACAACAAGAATTTAAAGGCCGGTGTGGCTTGGTATGGCGGCCTAATTCGCGCGACAACTGAAAATACCCCGCGACACCCCATCGATGTCGCCGCTAGCCTTAAAGTGCCGGTTCTGGGCCTCTATGGCGGTGCAGATACCGGTATTCCGAACGACACCGTAGAAAAAATGCAAGGCGTGCTCAAAGCCGTTAAAAGTAGCTCCGAAATTATGCTGTTCCCAGAAACGCCGCACGGATTTTACGCCGACTATCGTCCCAGCTATCGCAAAGCAATTGCCGATGATGCATGGATCAAGGCGTTAGCTTGGTTTAGCAAAAACGGCTTGGCTTAGTTGCTGGGCGCACTGATGTTTGATGCCGAGAGCGGCGCTACGGCAGATGCGGAATCTGCTGTGCATTTAAGCCTGCGCGAAGTGCTTGGTGGCGGCATGCTGTCCAGCGTGTTTCAGCCTATTTTGGATATTCGTCAACAAAACTTGCTGGGCTATGAAGCCTTGGTTCGTGGTCCTGTGGGTTCGCCGTTGCATACGCCTGCTGCGTTGTTCGCGGCCGCACGCGCGGATGATGACTTGTTAGCGTTATCGTTATCGTGCCTGCAAACGGCAATGCAATCGTTCGCCCAGCAAAAACTACAAGGTAAATTGTTCGTCAATATTTCGCCAAGGCTGCTGACCTTGCCCGCGTTTCAGCGCGAACGCGCCTTTGATTATTTGGCGCAGGTGAATTTAACGCCCGACCAAATTATTATTGAGCTTACTGAAGATGACCCAGTGCGTGATTTTCAGCAGGTGCATGATGCGCTGTTGCAATACCGCGCCATGGGTTTTCAAATCGCGATGGACGACATGGGGCAGGGCTTTTCTAGCCTGCGTTTGTGGAGCGCGCTGAAGCCAGAGTTTGTAAAAGCGGATAAGCATTTTGTGACCGGAGTGGCGCGTGATCCCGTTAAACTGCAGTTTCTAAAAGCCATGCAAGCCTTGGCCGAAAGTGCTGGCAGCGCCATCATCGCTGAGGGCATCGAATCACCTGAAGACCTGCGTATTGTGCGCGAGCTAGGCATTGCCTACGGGCAGGGGTTTTTAATCGGCATTCCATCGGCGCAGGCCGTCACCGTGTTGCCGCCGCAAGTGAGTTTAAGCCTCACCGACGCCCGCATTCCCGTACAACCGGCCGCGCGCTATCGCCACGCGATGGAAGTGCGTGCTGAGCAGTTTCGTCGCGATGATGCGCCAATTTCACCCCGCGCCAGCTTACTAGAAGCCGAAGCGATATTTCAGGCTGCAAGCCATATTCATTCCTTAGCCGTGGTGGATAATCATCAGCCCGTTGGCGTATTGGCGCGACACCACTTGCGCGAAGGCGGCGGCCACAATGGTCGCAAACGCCATGATCCTAGAGGCGACGAATCGGGTAGTTTAAGCGTGCAAGATGTGATGCAAGAAGACCCAATAATTGTGGATGCCGCATTGAGCCTTTCGCAGTTAGCTGATCTCTTAGCCAAAGCCGTACCGCAACGATTAACCGATGGCTTCATCATCAAGCGGCATGGCAAATTTTTTGGCATGGGGGTTATCAATGATGTGCTGCGCGTGCTCAACGAAAGCAACCAAAGCGCGGCGCGCTACGCCCACCCGCTCACTTTACTGCCAGGCCCCGTGCCAATCAATCAGCGGATTGAGCGCCTATTGGCAAGTCACGTGGGCTTTAAAGTCTGCGCCGCAGAAATTTATCCAATGAAAGGATTCAACGACAGCTTTGGCTTTGAAGCGGGCGATGAACTCATTCGTGCAGCCGCAGACTCGTTCGTCCAAGCCCTAGATGCCGACCTAGATTTTGTTGGCCATTTTTACGGCAATCGCTTTTTGCTGATATTGCAAACCGAGCGCGCCGAAACCGTCTTAGCCGATGCAAACGCCCGTTTTGCGCTGCACTGCGCCCAATTGCTGCCCAACGCCAATAGCGAAAACCAAACCGTGGTGTGGCAAGTAGCCGCAGGCAAACATGGTGACGACATTGGCCAAGAATCCCGACCGTTTCCGAAGCTTATCGGTGGCATGATAGAAATACCCGATTTGCCCAAAAACATGACCCGCACCCAACAACTAAGAATTTTGGCACCCCAAGCCGCAAACGCCGTAGATAGCAACGGTCAGCGCAATGTACCGTTTGGCAGCAGGCAATTGCTTATCGAGGCGGCGAGGTTGGCTTGCGAGGTTGCGAAGGTGGGATAGAGGTTGTGTTACCCTACCCGCTGCCAAATTTCAAACTGCTCCCGACCCGCAAAAACGCTAATTGAATCCGTTGGCGTTTCGTAAGCGATACGCCGGAAACGCCCGTTAAATAACGCTTCCAAGCCATTGGCTTCTAACCCAAACGGCGGACCCTTCGGCATTGGGTCATAGCAAAAAAACCCCACCAACAACCCATTTGGCTTGATGATTTTTGCCATTTGCGTGGCGTAGTCAGGCCACAATTTTGGGGGCAGGGCGCATAAAAAAGCGCGTTCGTAGACTAAATCAAACGGCGTCGCCGTTAAACTTTCGTCGAAAAAATCCGCCTGTTTTAAGTGACAGTGTGGCGCTTGCGCTATTTGCCCCAATACACTTTGTGCCGCAGCGATTGCGGCATGGCTGAAATCAATTGCGGTGGTGTCGTAACCGCGTTGCACTAAATCGCCTACTTCAAAACCTTCACCGCAGCCAGGCACGAGCACGCGGGCGCTGGTGGCATCGTTGCGTGCGTTTAAAAACCGCTGCCAGCATTGCGGAATCTGCACTTGGCTCCACGGCGTGAAGGCGGCTTCGTAGCGCAAATCCCAAAAGGTGGGAGTGTCGGCAGCGTGTTTGGCAAATGCTGGGGGGGGCGTTTGAGTGCTCGTCATGATGGCCTAGAAAATTAAAGGTCTAAAGTTTGCGACGAATCCCCGTTTTTTGGGTTTATTCCCCGCCTTGCCTATGGTAACGTGCAATCTGTTGTTTTCACTTCGATAAAAAACACGGAAACCTAAACGATATGAAGCTTAAAAACTTTAAACTAATGCCCGTAAAGCCCCTAAATACGGGCGTCTTCAGCCTGATTTTGCTACTATTATTCAGTGCTACCACCGTGTTGGCAGCACCCACCCTACCGGGCACGTTGTGCACCGTGAAAGGTAGCGATATTCAAGCCACATGCGGTAGCGTCAGTGTAGTTGAAAACCCCGCCAAACCAAATGGCCGTAAATTGGACATCCATTATTTAGTGGTGCCTGCGCGTGCCGATCGCAAATTACCTGATCCGATATTTTTCTTTGCAGGCGGGCCGGGCCAAAGTGCCACTAAGCTCGCATGGATTTCCAACGCCTTGTTTGCGAAAACATCGCGCCGTCGCGATGTGGTTTACATCGACCAACGCGGCACCGGCAAATCAAATGGCCTGCAATGCCCTAAGGGTGTTTCGGTGATGGAAAGTTTATCGCCAGCGCTGGCTGAAGGTGCGAAGCAAAAGCTGCTGGCAGAAATTGATGTGTGCCTAAAAGCGCTGGAAGCCAAAGCCGATTTAACCCAATACACCACCACCACTGCCATGGCCGATATCGATGCTGTGCGCGCGCATTTGGGCTATGAGCAGGTGAATTTATACGGCGCAAGTTACGGCACCCGCGCAGCACTGGAATACATGCGCCTGTACCCCACACGGGTGCGCACGGCCGTGCTCGATGGCGTAGCGCCCGCTACCATCGGCATGCCGTTGAGCTTCGTCGCAGACGCCAAAGCCGCGTTTAGTTTGGTATCAAGCCAATGCGCTGCTGATGCGAGTTGTGCAGCTAATGTGCAGCAGCAGTTGCCCGGACAAACGCTGACGGACGCCGTCATCGCCCTCGCCGCAAAGTGGGATGCCGCGCCACGCAAAGCGCAAGTCGCGCATCCGCACAGCGGCATTATGATGCCGGTGCAGCTAACGGGGGAGGTGGCGCTGAGCACCATGTTTACGTCGCTCTACATTCCATCAATGGCCAGCATGTTGCCAGCGATTATCGCGCAAGCACAAGCCGATAATGTCGCACCACTTTTGGCGCTGCTCATGTCTTTCCATAGTGGCGTGACCGAAAATATGTTCGACGGTATGCGCTACAGCGTGGTGTGCTCAGAAGACGCGCCGCGCGCCACGCCCGAGCTGACTGCAGCCCAACAAAGCGAACCCATGTTTGGCAAAGTGCTCACGCAAAGTTTTTTAGAAGCCTGTTCGCGCTGGCCGAAAGCAAAGGTAGATGATGTTTTTTACGCGCCCTTAAAAAGCACCATTCCAACATTGCTATTGTCCGGTGGCAGTGATCCGGTAACGCCGCCGCGCCATGCGCAATCCATCATGGCTGGGCTACCAAACGGCAAACATTTCATCGCCACACACCTAGGTCACGGTGTGGCGCATCAAGGTTGCGGGCCCGATTTATTAGATCAATTTTATGCGGCAGGTAATGCCGACAAACTAGACGGTGCATGTTTAAACAAGCTGCCGCGACCACTGCTATTTACCGTGGCAAAACCAAAACCAGTCAAACCAGCAGGGGATAAAAAATGATTGAATGTAGAAATTTATCTAAGCAATTTGTGACTAAAACCGGCACTGTAAATGCGGTGAGTAATGTAAGCTTCACTGCCCCGGATGGCGCGGTAACAGGGCTTCTCGGGCCAAATGGCGCGGGTAAAACCACCACATTACGCATGTTATCAACCCTAGTTGTGCCCAGCACGGGAGTAGGGCTAGTAGATGGCATAGATGTGCAACAACAGCCGCTGGTTGCGCGCGATCGCTTAGCGGCTTTGTCGGACGCACGTGGCTTGTACACGCGCCTGACCGCACGAGAGAATATTCGCTACTACGCCGATCTACGTGGCGTTTCGGACACCGATTACAAAAGCCGCTTAGATAATTTAGTGCAGTTGCTAGATATGGGCACTATTATTGATCGGCGCACCGACGGCTTTAGCCAAGGCGAGCGCATGAAAACGGCCATTGCCCGCGCACTCATTCACGACCCGCAAAACGTGATTTTAGATGAGCCGACTAATGGCCTAGATGTGATGACAACCCGTGCGTTGCGTGAAGTAATTATTGCCCTGCGGGAAAGGGGAAAGTGCGTAGTGTTTTCAAGCCATGTGATGCAAGAGGTAGGGGCATTGTGTGATCGGATTGTGATTATTTCACGCGGCAAAATTGTGGCTGAAGGCACGGCTGCTGACTTAAAACAAATAGCTGGACGCGACACCCTAGAAGAAGCATTCGTACAAATTGTTGAGCAAGAGGCAGCTCATGGTTAATATCACCCCACTAAAAAAACTATCTACCATGCGGGCGATGCTTGTTGTGCTGCAAAAAGAATGGCGCGACCATTTGCGTGATCGACGCACGCTGCTGATGATTCTTACCTTGTCCGTCGCGATGGGGCCATTGCTGCTGATATTTTTAGCCAACGTCATCGGTGGCATTACCGAAAAAACCGAGAAGCGGGAAATACAAATTGTCGGCCGCGCCAACGCGCCTGCGTTAGTGAATTATATGCAGCGGCAAAACATGAATTTGATCGACGCGGCACCTGACTACAAGGAAAAAGTACGCAAAGGCGAGCTTGATGCAGTGCTCGTTATTAAGCCGGATTTCGCCGATGAATTTAACGCAGGCGAAACCGCAAAAGTAGAGCTGGTATACGATGATTCGCGCACCGCAGCAGGCCCCAGCATCGGCGCTGTGCGCGGCATGGTGCGCGGCTTTAATAGCGAAGTAGCCTCCCAACGCTTAATTATGCGCGGCGTGTCGCCCAGCATCAATAAAGTGGTGGAAGTAGAAGACGCCAATATGGCCACACCCAAACAACGGGCTGCTGTCGCGATGTTATTTTTACCGCTACTGCTGCTTGCAGCCTGCGCCACCGGCGGCATGAGCATGGCCATTGACGTGACATCAGGCGAACGCGAACGCGGCAGCCTAGAACCCCTGCTAATGAACGCCGTACCCATGCCCGCATTAGTCATCGGCAAATGGTTAGCGGTGTCCAGCTACGCCATCGGCGTGGTGGTGTTAACCTCATTAGGGCTGTGGGCAACACTCAGGTTTTATCCCATCCCCAACCTAGAAGGTGTGTTCAGCATCAGCTTCATCCAGCTAATGTGGTTCTACGCTATCCTGCTCCCCTTTGCGTTTTTCGCTTCCGCTGCACAGATGTTAGTCGCCACCTACGGCCGCACCTACAAAGAAGCGCAAACGTATTTAAGCTATATGCTCACCGCCGTAAACCTAGGCCCAGCCCTGCTATTTGCCACCGGCGGTAAAGAAGCCGCATGGCATTATTGGGTGCCAGCGGTAGCGCAAGTGGCAGCGGTGTTGAAGGTGCTTAAAGGTGACGCGATTCCGTTTGCGGCCTACGGCTTGCCGTTGTTGGTTTGCGCAGGATTGACGGTGGTTTGTTTGGTGATGGTGGGTAAATTATGGACGAAGGAAGATGTGATTTTTGGTAAGGGGTAGGTTTTTAGGCTTATGGTGATAGGCTGAAGACGCCCTAAAATAGGGTGTCTTCAGGCACTTAAAAACGTAGGTTGGGCTGGTGTGTAGCCTAACGGTGTCACGTAAACTTGGGTTGCTGCAATTTTTTCGCACTGATGTTGGGCTACACCCCAGCCCAACCTACGGCATGCAAACACTCTGCGGCTATACCAATATCAACGCGTGGAAAATTGCGTTTCGGCAGTTGTAGGGTGCAATCAGCGTAGCGCCAATTGCACCGAGTAACGGAAAAATGGTCATCGTCGGCTTATCGATTTGTACATATTGTCGTCAAGCACTTTTAATTATTGTGAGTCGTAGAATTCATGCACATCGCTCTTCTCAAGCCTTCAGACGCAACCCAATATCGTAACTTGATGTTGGAGGCTTATGCGCTTGCGGCCGATGCCTTCACCACCACAGCTGAAGAACGTGCGGCAGAACCGGATACATTTTGGATCAAGCGCATTGCCGATCCGTCAGGTCTGAGCGCTGCGTTTGGCGCGTTTGTAGAAAATAACGGCTCGGTTCTCGTCGGTACCGTTGCGCTAGAATTTTCACGAAAACCTAAAACCAAGCATAAAGCGCTCGTTATCGGAATGTATGTTTCGCCCAGCGCGCGAAGCGTGGGAGTAGGTCGTGCCCTAATAAATGCCGCCATCAATCATGCGATGGCAAATGAAGAAATTCTTGTGCTTAATCTCACCGTTACGGAAGGTAATGAAGCCGCGATCAGGCTGTACACCGGCGTTGGCTTTCAACTGGTCGGCGTAGAGCCGATGGCAATTCTTACGCCGTCCGGATACAGAGGTAAAGTCCACATGTGGCTTCCACTGGAACGGCGTGTTTCAGCAGTTTAATCTACGGTTTGCCGTGGGTAGTTTGTGGGGAATCGGCGTTTGTGTGACGGTAATTTATGGTGGTAGGAAGACGTGATTTTTGGCAAGGGGCAGGATTTTAGGCTTGCGATGATAGGCTGAAGATGCCCTGAAATAGGGCATCTTCAGCCGTCTAAAAGCTGTAGGTTGGGCTGGTTGGTAGCCCAACAGTGTCTCGTAAATTTGGGGTGCTGCATATTCGTGACACCGATGTTGGGCTACACCCCAGCCCTACCTACGACGTATCAACACTTTCCGGTCGACCCAAAATCAACGGTTGGAAAATTGTGCTCTGGTAGTTGTAGGGTGCAATCAGCGTAGCGCCAATTGCACCGAGTGGTACAAAAATTGCTGATG
>JAYUOW010000203.1:0-11721 GCA_043760555.1 Betaproteobacteria bacterium | reverse complement strand
ACTCATGACGGCGCACCCGCCATCATGCGTGTGGCCCGCAAGGCCTCACCATGCAACACCGACCACGCCGGTATGTCGCTGTCCCACTCCACAATCGTTGGCTGCGCCCCGAAACGCGCAATGGCTGCCGCGAACAAACTCCACACGCCTTCGCACACGGGCGCACTGTGCGTATCGATCAGCATAGCTTCGGTTACCGTGTGCCCAGCCAAGTGCATTTGCCCCACGCAATGGCTGGAGACGCCCGAAATATAAGCCTCTCCAGCATATCTATGATTGGCGGCACTAACAAAAATATTGTTTATGTCCAACAATACTTGGCACCCGCTGCGCGCGGCCACCGCATTTACAAACTCCCATTCAGGCATAGTGGACGCATCAAACGCGACGTAGCTCGATAAATTTTCAATCAAAATCGGTCGTGCTAAATAGTCTTGCGCCGCGTTTATTCTATTGACCACATGGGCAATAGCGCCTTCGGTGTAGGGCAAGGGCAGCAGATCATTGCTAAACCTGCCGTCAACACCCACCCAACATAAATGCTCTGAAATTAACGCGGGCTGAAGCCAATCAATAAGCGCGCGCAACTTTTTTAAATGCACTAAATCGAGCGGATCGGTGCCGCCTAGCGATAGTCCGACGCCATGTGTGCTGACCGCATAATCTGCCCGCAACGCCTCTAAATACGCGCGACTCAAGCCACCAGTATCAAAGAAATTTTCGCTATGAATTTCCAGCAAGCCAAGCTGCGGCTTCTGCTGCAAAATTTCAGCATAATGTGGCGCACGCAGGCCGACGCCGCATTGTGTTTTCGATGCTGGATTAGTTAGCATTTACATTGGCACCATAAAAAACGGCCGCGCAAGTTAGGCGGCCGCTTCGATGCTGCAACTTATTTTCGTCAACTAGTAAGCGGTTGGTTTCACGACATCAGCTTTTGCTGGAGCCACCGGTTTGGCAGCCGTTGCTGGCATAGCTGGCATAGCTGGCTTAGCGGGCGCGGCGGCGGCAGCGGCAGGTGCTGCTGCCGATACTTTACGCAATACACCACCGGTTTTTGTGCAAGCACCTTTGGCAACATAAACCCATTCGTCGGCCAAATTGTCTGCTGGTGCTTTGCCTGCGCATGAATGGAGAACCGCGTCTTTGGCGGTGCCAGAGAGCGTGGCGTTACCGCAATCATTCATGCCTTTTTTGGCGATGCCGTAGCATTTTTCTTTAATAACCGTGGTTTGCGCTTGGGCATTCATGCCTACTGTGGCGACCAAACCAGCGATTGCAGTAGAGATTAAAAGTTGGGTTGTTTTCATGTGGAAATTCCTATGCAAAGTTGGGATAAAACTGCTCGATAAAAACTGCTTGAGTGGCAAGCTGAGCCCCAGCGCAGTTTTATCTGCCGGAGGCGCTATTTGCCGTCTTTACTTTCTGCTGCACGTCGTTCTTGGCGGGTTTTGCCGCCTAATTTATTGCATGTTCCTACAGTCACTTCTTTCCATTCGTCTGGGGCAAAATCTACCTTAGCTTTACCAGCACAGGTGTGCAATTTGGTATTGCAATGGTTTTCCCCGGCTTTGGCAATGCCGAAGCACTTTTCGGATTTAGCACCGGCACTTGCTTCTGGTTTTGCGTCGGTGCTTTGCGCTTGCACGCTACCCGCTGCTGCCAACAACAAACCCGCAATTGCACACTGCATTACTTGATTTAGCGATGATTCACGCACAAAAATTCCCCTTTGGTTCAACAGTCAGAGCAACGCGGCTAGGGTAATTTTGCAAGACAGTGCAATTGCATTGTCTTGTTTCTATTACGCAGCGCTCCACGTTTCGGATTCAATTATTCTAACGGCATTTTTTAGCTTCAGTTGACGGTAACATTAAAACATTACAGTTATTCGCATGTTTTATTGAAAATCATGCTGCCGCCAGGCTTCATAAGCCACAATCGCCACGCTATTGGCTAAATTTAGGCTGCGATTGCCTGGCCGCATCGGCAAGGTGAGACGTTGCGCAGGCTCGAAACTTGCCAATACATCTGCGGGCAAGCCCCGGGTTTCGGGCCCAAACACAAAGCAATCGTCCGCCGCAAACGCCACTTTGTCGTAGCGCGCGCTATTTTTAGTCGATAGCGCAAACAGGCGCTTGCCCGCCAACGCCAGTTTGCAGGCGTCCCAATCGGCGTGGTGCGCCACGTCGGCAAACTCGTGATAATCCAATCCCGCACGCTTTACCCGGGCGCTATCCCACTCAAAACCCAGCGGATAGACCAAGTGCAAGCGCGCGCCACTATTGGCGCACAGGCGGATGATGTTGCCGGTGTTGGGCGCAATTTCAGGCTGATATAAAACTATATTGAACATAGGGAGTCAATGAATCTACAATAGTGTATTAGTAAACTAGATTTGCATAGATAAGTCGTCTAGTTTAACGAAACCTTACACAAAAAAATGCACCCACCGCATAAGTAAATGAAAATAACTCAACACAACCATGGATTGATTCACATCATTTGGTGTGCGACGCTGGCAGTCGCTGCTGCATTGGCAATCATGGCTCCCAGCGCAGACGCCCAACCCATAGCCGCATCTGCCACGCCCGCCGAAACCACCATTAAAAACATCACCCGCCCTAAAATCGGTTTGGTGCTCTCTGGCGGCGGCGCACGCGGTGCGGCGCATGTGGGCGTGATCAAAGTGCTGGAAGAAATGCGTATTCCGATTGACTTCATTGCGGGCACCAGTATCGGCGCGTTAGTTGGTGCTGCCTATGCGTCTGGTACGCCGATCAAAGAGCTTGAAGATCGGCTAAACAGTGCCGATTGGGATGATTTATTTACCGATAACTCACCGCGTGCTGACCGCAGTTTTTTACGCAAAGAAGACGATCAAGCGCGGCTTTTAAAGTTTGAAACTGGTGTAAAAAAAGAAGGTCTCGTGCTACCGCCAGGTGCGATTGCCGGGCAAAAACTGGATATTTTGTTTAGCAAAATTACCCGTGGCGTGGTGGCTGAAATTGATTTTAATAAGCTGCCCATACCCTTCCGCGCAGTCGCCACGGAGGCTGAAAGTGGCCGAATGGTGGTGTTCTCCGAGGGTCGCCTGCCAGATGTGATGCGCGCTTCGATGTCGGTGCCGGGTGCGGTTACGCCTTACCAAATTGATAACCGTATTTTTTTAGATGGCGGCTTAACGCGTAATTTACCGGTGGATGTTGTGCGGCAAATGGGTGCAGATATAGTCATTGCCGTAAACCTTGGCACGCCGCTACTCAAGCGCAGCGAGCTATCCTCACTTGTCGGCATTAGCTTGCAGATGATCAATATTCTAACCGAGCAAAATGTACGCACATCCCTCGATTCGCTCGACCGCGAAGACATGCTAATTTCGCCTGAACTAGATAAGATTTCCTCCACCGATTTTGCCAGTGTTGCTCCTGCCATTGCCGCAGGTGAATCTGCTGCCCGTGCCATCGCTGCGCGCTTAGTCGAATACAGCATTGGCGCACCGCAATATGCGCAAATTATGCAACAGCGTAGTGCCCGATTAGGCCGCGCGGTGCGGGTTTCAGACACGATTGACCAAGTACGCATCACCGGCAATACACTGGTGAGCCAAGTAGAAATTGAACGCGCACTGGAAGTAAAAGTGGGTGAAGCCGCAAGCTTCGATAAAGTAAATCGCGGCATCAGCCGCATCTACGGCCTAGGGCATTTTGAGCGCGTAAATTACAGCCTGTTAAACGAACCGGTATTTAAAGCCGATGGCAGCGCTGACACCCAACAAGTGCTCACCATCAACACCCGCGAAAAGCCGTGGGGGCCAGACTATTTGCGCTTCGGCGTGAGCTTGGCCGCAGACTCTGTAGGCGAAGGCAGCTTTAATTTACTCATGCGTTATCAGCGCACCCAGCTCAATAAATACGGTGCGGAATGGCGCACCGATATTCAAGTTGGGCGCGACGCCAAGCTAGCCACCCAGCTATTTCAACCCTTCACGCAATCGGCGTGGTTCAATGTTATTCCCTATGCAGAAATTGAACGTCGCCCCTTAAACATTTTTGCCGAAGGCCAGCGCGTTGCTCGCTACGACTTAACATCGTCCAGCTTTGGCGTGGATTTAGGCGCTGATTTAGGCCGCAATTCGATCGCCCGCTTTGGCCTAACACGCGGCAACAATACCGCATCACTCAATATCGGCTCACTGATCGCGCCCAACTTCAAATACAAGCAAGGCGGCCTACGCTTAAAATTGGTATACGACAGCTTAGACGACGCCGCCTTCCCGCGCGACGGCCGCACCGCCAGTTTAAACGCCTACACCAGCACCAAAACCTTATCGGCCACATCGGCCTACACCAAAGTAGAAGCAATTTATAACGAAAACATATCCTTTGGCCCACACACATTTTCAGTTGGCCTACGCTTAGGCCAAAGCGGCAAGGGTGAAGTGCCGCTATTCGACCAATATGCGCTCGGCGGCTTTCTGCAACTATCCGGCTATCGCCCCGGCGAGTTGCTAGGCCAATCTGTGGCGTTTTCGCGCCTAAGCTACTACCGGCAAATTGATTACTTCAAAAACCCCTTCGGCAAGCGCCTATTCATCGGTGCCTCCGCCGAATCCGGTCGCGCTTCGAACAGCTTTCAATCCCTATCCACCGGCGACGCCAAAGGCTCCTTCGGGCGATTTGCAGGTTTTGATACCGTGCTAGGCCCGCTGTATTTGGGCTATGGGCGGGCTAGGGGCAGGGATACGATTTTTTATTTCTTTTTGGGACAGCCTTAACCAATTCGCTTTATTTTATCTCCAATAATGTTTCACAAAGCCCTATTTCCCCGCAAGGAGGCTACCTTCGGGTCGAATGGCTTCTTGAAGCAGAAATCTGATTACGAAAAGCCGTCGCGACCCATGAAAAAATCTAACAAGCATACGCAAGCCGCCGATCTGCCACCGGATTCCGCATCCAAAACCACAGGCTTAAATCAACCATTGCCTCAGGCCATATTGGCGCGCGCACTTCAACTACGTGCCGAAGTGCCATACGCCGCAGTCTCACTGGACGAAATGACCGCCATGAAAATTTATGGGCGCAAATAATCCAAATTATTCTCCTGCAAAGCCAATCGCGCACTAAGGGATGCGGAAACTACCAATATGCCATTTCTGAATGCACCGACGGGCGCATTCAGAAATGGCATATTGGCAGTTTCCGCATTCCTAAGTAAGTTTTCCGCATCAAAATCATTTCAATTTTTCGATCCACAAAACATGACCCCAGAACAACTCCTCTTCACCCAAGGCTTCGGCTCGCGCAAAATGTGCGCTAGTTTAGTGGCGGATGGCGCATTAAGTGTTAACGGCAACGTGGTAACCGATAACCGCGTAAGCCTTGCCATCACCGCACCTGACTTCAACTTTGAAGTGGCAGGTGCGAATCAAGGCACGCCGTGGCCGTATCGTGAAAAAGCGTATGTGATGCTCAATAAGCCGATGAATTTTGAGTGCTCACAAAAGCCAAAATCGCACCCCAGCGTGTACAACTTGCTGGCCAATCCCTTGCGAACGCGCACAGGTGGCGGCTTGCAGTCGGTGGGGCGGTTAGACCATGACACCACTGGGCTGCTGCTATTTTCAGATGACGGGCAGTTTATTCATAAAATGTCTTCGCCTAAGCATCACGTGCCCAAGGTGTATGACGTGATCACCAGCGAGCCGATCAGCGCTGAGCAAATAAAACAATTGCTTGCAGGCGTGGTGCTTGAAGACGACCCAGCACCCGTACATGCACTGGCGTGCACGCGGATGGACGCGCCCAACAAAATCCACATGACCTTAGCGCAAGGCAAATATCATCAAGTAAAACGCATGATGGCGGCGGTAAAAAACCATGTTGATGCGCTGCATCGCAGCCAAATTGGTGCGTTAAAAATGCCTGCTGATTTAGCGCTGGGTGAATGGCGCTGGCTGAGCGCGGATGAACTTGCCTTAGCAAAGCTTAAGACTGGCAGCGCTATTTAGCTTAAGTAAAGTGCCTGAAGACGCCCTAAAATAGGGCGTCTTCAGGCAATCATTGCAAATTTTATGTTGCGCCATCCGTTTAATTTAATCAAACGCTCATACTTTAGCGCTTAAGGCATCGGTAGAAGCTTGTTAAACTCCAGCGTTCAATAAATCATTTTTTATGAGTGCTTTCATGTCTAAATTAAATTTCAATGCGCACCATGTATTCCGCCTACCGCTTGCCCTTTCTATCGCCTTAAGCGCCACCGCCTTCGCCCAAGCCGAACCCGATGTGGAGGGCGGTAACCGTCCCGTTTGGGAAGCTGGTGTTGCTGGCTTTGGTGGTGGCAGCCCGGCTTATCCGGGCGCGAAAGAACGCGTTAGCCGCGCCATTGCGCTACCTTGGTTTGTGTATCGGGGTGATGTGATTCGTGCTGACGGCGGGACGTTTGGAGCACGGGTGGCGAAATCTG
The DNA here is from genome assembly GCA_043760555.1 of Betaproteobacteria bacterium. GTDB lineage: Bacteria > Pseudomonadota > Gammaproteobacteria > Burkholderiales > Usitatibacteraceae > JANMDR01. The sequence continues at coordinate 5,256 of JAYUOW010000203.1, read as the reverse complement.
AAACGGTGGAGCTTGATATTGGTTTTGCCGGCGCGCTAGGCGCATCGAGCGATGATGTGGAGGTGCGCAAGGGCATGCGCGACCTTGGTTTTCAATTTGAGTTTGGGCCTCGCGTGCGGATAAACATGGCGCGACCAACCGAAAATTCAGTGGTTCGGCTTGAGCTTCCTTTGCGCGCGGTGTTTGAAGCCAAAGATGGCATTAAACACCGTGGCATAGCGTTTGAGCCCCGCATTTCCTACGCTAACCGTGAAATTGGCGGTGGCTGGGGGCCAGGTTGGGGTCTAACGGCGAGTGCCAGCGTGGTGGTGGGTGATAAAAAAGTAAATGAATATTTGTACGGCGTAGAAACAGCTTTTGTCACGCCGACGCGCAATGCCTACACTGCAAAATCCGGCATCATCACCCCACGTGCGCAGGTGGCACTTTCGTACAAAATAAATAAAGATGTGCGTTTGTTTGGCTTTACCCGCTATGACTTTGCGGGCAGTAGCGCCAATAAAGATAGCCCTTTGCACATTAAAGACGGCGGCGCTTCGTTTGGCTTAGGTGCGGTGTGGACGATTGGCCGATCAGCAACAATGGCGTCGTACTAATCGCATTTAGCCACCAAAAAAATGCCTGAAGATGCCCGAAAATAGGGCATCTTCAGGCATTTATTTTTCGGCTGCTATCTGTGCCAGCTCAGTGCGTGCGCGCGTAACTTCGGCGATCAGTTGCGTGCGCATCGCGGGTACCTGTGCGTTTTGAGTCGCATTAAAATCCTCAAAATCTGCACAAACCTGCGCCAAGGTGGTGGCAGCTACATTGGCTGCCAAGCCGCGCAAACGATGTCCCACGCGATTAATTTCAGGCAAGTTTCCAGAATCGACTGCGGCCAATAATTCATCAGCCGACGCCGCAATTGAAGCGCCCGCGCTGCCCGCAAATTGCCGCTCAAATGCAACATCAGGCGCGCAAATTTCAGTCAGCAATTTTCGATCAATAGCTGGCAATTGCGCAGGTGCCGCTTGCGCAGCTGCAAACATTGGCGCACTAGCGACATCCACCACAGGGGCACCGTCAACCTTAAACTCAGGCAGCCATTTTTCAACCAGCACTTTTAATCTAATCAATTCAGCCGGTTTAAAAAGTACATCATCCATGCCGGCCTCAAGGCACATGGTTACAGAGCTTTCTAGCGCATTGGCAGTCCACGCCAGCACAGGTGTGCGGGCTCTATGGCTATTCAATTCAATTTCGCGAATCGCGCGTGTGAGCGCGTAGCCATCCATGTCGGGCATATTGCAATCACTAATCACTAAGGCATACGCGCCCGCTTGCCACATGGCAAGGGCTTCTCGGCCATTAGCGGCCTTTTCAACGCGTAAGCCCAAAATGCCGAGCTGGCGCGACAACAGCAGCCGATTGGTGGGATGATCGTCTACCGCCAGCACCAACGGCGCGTTTTCATTCGGCACTTGCGCCGCTTGCCGGTTGGCACGAAGTTGGTCTAAGTGCTGCCGGTCGCTATCCGTGCGCCTGTCAGCAAAGGCTGCAGACTGCACCTTGGCAATGGGTAATAGCAGGGCGATAATCATGCTAGTGCCTTGCCCCACAACACTTTCACAACGGATGGTGCCGCCCATCATCTCCACCAATTGCCGACTAATCGCCAAGCCCAATCCGGTGCCGCCATACAGGCGCGTCGTGTCACTGGTGGCTTGCTCAAAGGGTAAAAATAAGCGCTTTTGTTGCTCGGCCGTCATGCCAATGCCGGTATCTTTTACGGTAAATCGGATGGCGTCTTTGTCGTCTTCGCGCTGCATTAAATCTGCGCGAATTTCTACATAACCGTCTTCGGTAAATTTAAGCGCATTACTCACAAAATTGCCCATTATTTGCAGCAACCGCAGCGAATCCAACATCAGCGCTTGGCTAATGCGCGGGTCAACCATCGACCGCAATACAATATTTTTAGCGCTTGCTGCAGCCTGATAGGTATTGATTAAGCGCGACAGCACATCAACAATACTCGCAGGCTCAGGCGAAATATCCAGCTTGCCTGCCGAAATTTTAGCGTGGTCTAAAATATCATCAATAATGCGCCCCATGCCGCGACCTGAGTCGCGCGCTATTTCTAGCGTTTCGCCTTGCTCGCGATTAAGTGGCGAAATCGCCAGCAGCTCAAGCATGCCCAATAAACCATTCAGCGGCGTGCGGATTTCGTGGCTCATATTGGCTAAAAATATATCTTTGGTGGCGTTGGCGTGCTTGGCCTCACGCGTGGCAATGGCTAAGGTTTGCTCACTTTCGCGCCGCAGTTTATTTTCTCGCAACATCAGCAGCATCACCATCGCCATCAGCGCAATACTTAAACTTGCGCCCAACATCATCATGAGCTGCGCGTTTTCCGATTCGGCAATCGATTGCGCGGTGCGCGATTTAACCAGCGCTTCTTGCTCAGCTTCTATGCGCTGCACCAGCGCGCGAACTTTATCCATCGTCTCCTTACCGATGTCCATCTGCCGCTTGATGCGCACAACATCAAGTCCGTGCACATTACGAATTTGAATCACCCCGCGCGCCAACTCCACGCGGTGCACCAGCAGTTGATCAAGCTCCGTTAATGCAGCCTGCCGTTCATCGGCAAGAATAAGACTTCGCACCAGCTTGCGTTGACGTTCCAAGCCTTCAACGGCAAGCGTAAAAGGATTCAGATAAGCTGGTTCACCAGTGATCGCATAGCCCCGCACCCCCGTTTCCACGTCAATCATCAAGCTCAATAAATGGCGCAGCTCTGTTTCGCCAGCTTGCGTGCGGGCGACCAGCGCTGAAGTCTTGCGTATTTCGGCATGTTGATAATGCTCAAGCCATGCAATGCCAAACAGCAATGCTATGGCAATGGCAAAGCCGCTAATCAACACTTTGGGTTGCGTAATTTTCATAGGTGAATGCCGTGGATTGCCGACGCAAGAGTTATTATTGAATACAACCCGCTGTGCAACGCGCAGCAACAACAGGATAGCTGACGCGCAACATGGAACGAAATTGAACTTTCACCGGATTATATCGCGCCACATAGTTTTACAATGTTTGAAATTTTCGGGGCTATGATCGCTTGGGTTGGGCGCTGTTTTCAAACACAAAAATATGCCTGAAGATGCCCGAATATAGGGCATCTTCAGGCATCTTTCTGACGCAAAAACCAATTCACTTTGCGGCAAATAAATATTTAACCGGGTAATAACAACCGTCGCCGCCACTCGCGCTGTGACCTAGATTGTCATAGCAAACATAACCCCCGCAGCCAACAATACGTTCGGCGTCGACAATTAAAGTCGACATAAATTCGGTTATCGATGAAAATCGCGGTTCGTCGTCGCACACGTCTGAATCTGAGAGCATCACCTTACCTGCGTGCTCGCCCTCGGTGATGAGCAACCAGCGTTCTGAATCGCCGGGCGTGTAGCCGAAGGGGATCGCAGATTTCAAATATGCGGGAATTTCGTCGGGGTTGTCTTGCCAAGTGACGTCCTCAGCCCACGACATCACATCCACCATGTGTTCAGCCCAATTGGCTGAAGGCACCAAATAAAATGCGGCTTCACCATTTACGACAAATAGCGCAGCACCGTCGTGGGCGGCATACATTTCTAATAGCGCGGTTGCTGTTACTGTTGCTGCGGCACCGTATTGCTTTTTTAGCGCCGCGACCTGATTGCTTGCCATTGCCGCTTGCGCTTCATGCCTCACGGGCACATCAATCGTCTGCTTGGCCGCGCGGCCACCGTGGGCCTCGCTCAACGCACAGCGCAACGCAGGCGACTTATGCGCGAGCAATTCCTGCAGCAATTGCGCCGCTGTTTTATGCGCAGCGTGCTTGTCCACCTTCTGCTTTTTCTTCGCTTTTTTAAGCACCGAAGCAGGCGCTGGCAGCGTAAAGTCCCCAACATTTTCAGCCACAAAATCGAGGATTGCTGCATCTAAATCTTCGTCCACCATCGACAAAAATATGTCCGCCGCACCCCACGCCATGTCAGGCAATTCCACCGGAACGGTTTTGCCGCCGATTTGCATTGTCATCGAAACTGGCTCATCAGCACCGATGCCGTTGGCCACGTTATCCAACGTATTCGCCGTTTCCAGCAAGCCCCGCTCACGCGCAAACCTAGCCGTAATCGGCACGCTTTCAGGCTGGTTTTCCAACACCTCAGCAATCCCATCGCACTGCGCGACGGTACAAAAATGCCATGCTGATAATTCAGATGCAGAAAATTCATGGTCGTCATCCCGCGCCTCACTAAGCGCTTCTTGAAGCTCAAAAGTGAGTTCTAGGTCAGAACGCTTGCTGCGTTGATTGAGAAAATCTTTGATGTATGCCTGCATAATTTTCCACCCTACTAAATTAAAAATGCCTTGAAGACGCCCTATTTACAGGCATCTTCAGCCGTTATTTGAGGACAAAAATCACTACTTGGCAGCAAATAAATATTTTATCGGGTAATAACTGTCAGTGCCGCCATGTACGTAATGTTCTTGTTTATCGAAACAAATATAGCCGCGATAACCCAAAATAGACCCGACATCATGGATCAAGGTAGCCATAAATTCGGCCACTGAATCAAAGCGCGGCGTGTCTTCAATCGTCTCACCATCAGCCAAAATCACCTTACCTGCATGCTCGCCCTCGGTAACGAGTAACCAGCGCACTAAATCTTCAGGACTAGAGCCAAATGGAATTACGGTGCGTAAGTACGTGGGGATTGCAGCCAGATCATGCTCCCATATAACTTCTTCAGCCCATGCCATGACTTCGGAAGTCTGTTCCGCCCAATCTGTGGACGGTATAAAGTTAAACGCGGCCACACCATCAACGATAAATAATGCGCCACCATCGTGCACCGCAATCATATCCAGCAGCGCCGTTGCGGCTGCACCATACTGCGCGCGCAGGGTGGCTAAGCGCGCGCTGTTGGCAGCGGCTTTACTGCGATGCAGCACTGAAATATTGAATGTGTCTTTGTCGTTCAGCACGCCCGACGCTTGCCCGCGCGCGCAGCGCAACCGTGGCGACTTATGCGCAAGCAGCTGATGTAGAAATTGCACAGCAGTTCGATTCGTCGCATGAAACGCCACTTTCTTTTTTTGCGCTGCTGCTCGAAGCACGAAACCGGGTGTTGGCAAGGTAAATTCATCACGATTTTCAGCTGCAAAATCAAGAATCGCCGCATCCAAACCGTCGTCCGCAACAAACTCGATATCATCGCCCTGAGT